>NZ_CATJGZ010000099.1:0-42956 GCF_949740115.1 Bacteroides sp. 41_26 | reverse complement strand
TAAACGAAATAAAATAATACTAAATAATTAATATTCAATTAAATAACAATAAGAAAAGTACATATGCAATAGTAAATTATTTAATGCGTCGGCCCTGAGTCTCGGTAGGCAACGTTGTTTTAGATGTACATGTAAAGCTACTCCACATGCACATGTCGTACTGCTCCACATGTACATGTCGTACTGCTTTACATGTACATCTAAAACAAAGAAGCACTACGACCTTCGATACATTCGATTACAACTAACCGGACGAAACCTCTAACAGAACACCAATATGCCTTACTATAATAAAATCTGTAAAAGGGAATTAATAAAGATAACGAGTACTGGCGAACGATAGATAAAAAAGTATCCTTTCTTTGACGAATTTCAGTTTATTACTAACTTTGCAGGAATAAGAAGCAAAAACTAAGAAATAATGAAAAAGATAACCCTTACCCTTCTACTTTTCCTTGCTTGCGTGGCAGGTATGGCACAAGGTAGTAAAAAACTCGACCTGAAGGATATAACTTCCGGTAAATATCGTCCGGCAAGCATTCGGAACGTAGTCCCAATGCCCGACGGTGAGCACTACACACAGATGAATGACGAAGGTACCCAAATCACCAAATACTCTTTCAAAACAGGAGAACCTGTAGAAGTAATCTTCGACGTGGCCAAAGCCCGCGAGTGTGATTTCAAACACTTTGACAGTTATCAGTTTTCTCCGGATGGGTCCAAACTGCTTATCGCAACTGAAACAACGCCCATTTACAGGCGTTCATATACAGCCGTACATTACTTATATCCCTTGAAACGTAATGATAAAGGGGTAACGACAAACAACATTATTGAACGGCTTTCTGACGGGGGCCCTCAACAAGCCCCCGTTTTTTCTCCTGACGGAACAATGATTGCTTTTGTACGGGATAACAACATCTTTCTGGTAAAAACACTCTATGGAAACAGTGAGAGCCAGGTGACGGAAGACGGCAAACAGAATGCAGTACTCAATGGCATTCCCGACTGGGTATATGAAGAAGAGTTCGGATTTAACCGGGCACTCGAATTCAGTGCCGACAACTCAATGCTGGCTTTTATCCGTTTTGATGAAACGGAAGTTCCTTCGTACCAGTTTCCACTCTTTGCCGGAGAATCACCGCACATCAACGGGCTGGAAGATTATCCGGGAGAATACACTTACAAATATCCGAAAGCCGGATATCCGAACTCCAAGGTAGAAGTACGTACTTTCGATATCAAATCAAAAGTAACCCGCACGATGAAGTTGCCATTGGATGCCGACGGATACATCCCTCGTATCCGTTTCACGCAAGACCCTAACAAGCTTGCCATCATGACGCTGAACCGTCATCAGAATCGTTTCGACATGTACTTTGCCGATCCGCGTTCAACTGTTTGCAAACTGGCATTGCGCGATGAATCACCCTATTATATCAGCGAAAACGTATTCGACAATATTCAGTTCTACCCCGAAAACTTCAGTTTCCTCAGCGATAAAGACGGATACCCGCACCTCTATTGGTACAGCATGGGAGGGAACTTGGTAAAGCAAGTGACTAAAGGTGCTCATGAAGTAGAATCGTTTCTGGGATATGACGAGGCCGATGGTAGTTTCTACTTCATCAGCAACGAAGAAAGCCCTATGCAACAAGCTGTTTACAAAATAGACCGTAAAGGTAAAAAGACCAAGCTGTCTCAAAAAGCAGGTATGAACAGTGCTTTGTTCAGCCCCACAATGAAATACTACATCAATACATACACCAACCTTGACACTCCGGCTGTTATCACCCTGAATGACAACGAAGGTAAGACGCTGAAAACATTGGAAGCCAACAATGCACTTAAACAAAAACTGGCACAAGTAGCACTTCCCAAGAAAGAATTCTTCAAGTTTAAGACTTCCCAGGGAGTAGAATTAAACGGCTGGATGATGAAACCGGCAGACTTCTCTGCATCCAAAAAGTATCCGGTACTGATGTATCAGTACAGCGGTCCGGGATCACAACAGGTGTTGGATAACTTCGCCATCAGCTGGGAAACCTATATGGCAAGTTTAGGTTACATCGTTGCTTGTGTAGATGGACGTGGTACCGGTGGACGTGGTACAGAATTTCAAAAAAGTACTTACCTGAACCTGGGTGTAAAAGAGGCCAAAGATCAGGTGGAAGCAGCCAAATATCTAGGTACACTCCCTTATGTGGATAAAAACCGCATTGGCATCTGGGGCTGGAGTTACGGCGGATACATGGCAATAATGAGTATGAGCGAAGGAACTCCGGTATTCAAAGCAGGGGTAGCTGTGGCTGCACCAACCGACTGGAAATTCTATGATACCATCTATACAGAACGCTTTATGCGCACGCCAAAGGAAAACGCAGAAGGATACAAAGCTGCATCTGCTTTCACACGTGCCGATAAACTACACGGTAATCTCCTATTGGTACATGGTATGGCAGATGATAATGTTCATTTCCAGAATTGTGCCGAATATGCCGAACATCTGGTACAACTGGATAAACAATTCGACATGCAGGTCTACACCAATCGTAATCATGGTATTTATGGTGGCAATACCCGCCAACACTTGTACACGAAACTGACCAATTTCTTTTTAAATAACCTATAAAGTAATGAATTATGAGGGTGTCAAAAGCCGGATCAAGCTATCAATATGTAACTTTAGAAACACAGATTAACGCAAATCAGCGCAGATTTAACTTAATCTTTGCGTAAATTAGCGTTAATCCGCGTTCTAATAATGGATGATTTTACTCTTGACACACCTTCCTAATTCATAAATCATAACTCTCAAACCATAAATCATACATCCAATGAGAAAGCCCGAATGGCTGAAGATAAATATCGGTGCCAATGCACGTTACACAGAAACAAAGCGTATTGTAGAAAGTCACTGTTTGCACACCATTTGTAGCAGTGGCCGTTGTCCGAACATGGGAGAATGCTGGGGAAAAGGTACAGCTACTTTTATGATAGCCGGTGACATCTGCACCCGTAGTTGTAAGTTCTGCAATACACAAACCGGTCGCCCGCTCCCGCTGGATGTCAACGAACCAACGCATGTAGCAGAATCCATCGCACTAATGAAGTTATCGCATGCCGTAGTAACCTCCGTGGATCGTGACGACCTCCCCGACCTTGGAGCTGCCCACTGGGTACGTACCATCACCGAAATAAAAAGAATAAACCCGAAAACAACTCTTGAAGTACTGATACCCGATTTTCAGGGACGGATGGAATTAATAGATCCTATTATTTCGGCGCATCCGGAAATCATTTCACACAATATGGAAACCGTACGACGTATCAGTCCGTTGGTACGCAGTGCAGCCAACTATGATACCAGCCTTAAAGTTATCCACCGGATAGCCAGTAGTAACACTACCGCAAAAAGTGGCATCATGGCAGGGTTGGGAGAAACTCCGGCAGAAGTAGAAGAACTCATGGATGACCTTTTGGCGGCCGGATGTAAAATTCTCACCATCGGACAATACCTGCAACCCAGCCATCGGCACTATCCGGTAGCAGAATACGTCACTCCCGAACAATTTGCCGCATATAAGAAAATCGGACTGGAGAAAGGCTTTGAGCAGGTAGAAAGCGCTCCGCTCGTACGTTCTTCCTATCATGCGGAAAAACATGTGAGCAAATTTTAACTTTCAACCCTCAACTTTAAGCCATATTAGTTTGTTTTATAGGAAACAGACAAAATGTATACTAAAATGAGTCATAAAGGAATATTGTCTTCCGCATTTAACATGTCATTGGGATACATCCCCGTTATCATTTCCATAGTTTTATGCGAATTTATAACGCAAGACACTGCAATCTATATCGGAACAGGTATCGGATTACTTTATTCGTATTGTTCAATGCATCGTAAGGGAGTGCGGATTCCTAACTTTATCCTTTACATTTCTACAGCCACCCTGGTATTACTAACCATAGCAGCGTTAATTCCAGGTGACTATGTTCCTCCCGGCGCTCTGCCAATGACAGTGGAGGTAAGCATTCTTATCCCGATGCTGATTCTTTACCTGCATAAAAAAAGATTCATCAATTATTTCTTGAAAAAGAAAGAGATTTGTTCCAAACGTCTGTTTGCCCAAGGTGCAGAATCAGCCATTGTATCTGCACACATCGTATTGATACTGGGAGTGTTACACTTTATCGCCATTAGTTTGGGAATATTTTTCGTACACCCTCTTGAAAATCCGGCAAAGTGGATCATATTCAATCTCCTTCCTCCCGCCATTTTTGTTTTGGCTATTATCTTCAACCAGATCAGCATCCATTACTTCAATAAGTTGATGGCGCATACCGAATACGTACCCATTGTCAATACTCAGGGAGATGTGATAGGGAAGAGTCCGGCGCTGGAAGCTCTTAATAATAAAAATAGCTATATCAATCCGGTGATACGTATCGCAGTGGCCTCGCACGGAAAACTATTTCTTTGTGAACGCCCTCAAACAGCTACGTTGGATAGAGGTAAAATGGATATTCCAATGGAATGTTACCTCGGCTTCGGAGAATCACTTGCCGAAGGTTGTCGAAGAATTTTACACAATACCTTTCCTGGTATCAACGGATTGAAACCGACATTCAGCATCATGTATCACTTTGAAAATGCCGTGACCAACAGGCTCGTCTATCTTTTTGTTCTTGATATAGAAGATGACTCTATCCTTTGCAATCCGCAATTTAAAGGTGGAAAGCTTTGGCAGTTCCAGCAGATAGAACAAAATTTAGAACGTAACTTCTTCAGTAAATGCTTTGAAGAAGAGTACGAACACTTGAAAGATATTATTGGTATAAGAGAAAAATACAGGGAATTTTAGATAGTTCGGGAACCTTTCCTTTCCATTCTTTCACTGTTTTAGTGCGAATGTATTCGCCTTCACAAGTTATATTGGCAGCAATGCAAAGCCGGGTCTGCGGACGACAGTTCTGCAAAATATCTTCAACCATTTTGTTATTGCGATAAGGCGTCTCAATAAAAAGCTGCGTCTGGTGCTCAGCATAGACACGTTGCTCAAGCATCTTTATTTTCTTTACGCGTTCGGTTGGTTCGATAGGTAAATAGCCATGGAATGCAAAACTTTGTCCATTAAAACCAGAAGCCATCACAGAAAGTATAATCGAGGAAGGTCCTACCAACGGAACTACTTTCAGATTCTTGCGCTGAGCAATGGCAACAACATCCGCCCCCGGATCTGCGACAGCCGGACAACCAGCTTCCGAAATCACTCCCATAGAAGCTCCCCCAATCAACGGTTTCAGATAGCCGGAAATGTCTTCAGGAGAAGTATGCTTATTCAACGTATAAAATGTCAGAGTATCAATATCAATCTCCCGGTCTACTTTCTTCAGAAAGCGACGCGCCGAACGAATATCTTCAACGATAAAATGACGGATATCAAGAATGATTTCTTTATTATAAGAAGGCAATACGGACTCGATAGTAGTATCACCCAAAGTTACAGGAATGAGATAAAGAGCAGTTTCCATGAGAAATAATGAATTAAATAATGTGCCAATATGCTAATATGCCAATGTGCCAATTGGCTGCGCTATATTTAACGAAAATATGCCGAATGGTAATTGGCACATTGGCATATTGACATATTGGCACATTATTCTATTATTTATAACCTGATTCTTGTAGCATACGATGATAGTCAGTAGTCTCCAGCAATTGCTGTAAGCTGACATCTTTATGCTTTTTCATATACGAAGAAACAATACATGTACCCATCCAGGTACCAATCAATGCCGGAGCATTCTCACCAAAGAAGGCAGTAAACGGTGCAGGTTTCATATACTTACGCACTATCATCGGATCACGTGCATAGAGATGCTGATTTGCCAGCATATACTCCCATACATTCCTTTCGTTCTCCTTGCACCACTTTTCTTCTGCATCGCCATAGCCCATAGCCTCACCTGTAGAACGATATCCCAGTATTTTTTGCACTGCATAATTTATCTTACCAGAATGCAACATCATATCGAGCAGACAACTTCCTTCCTGAAAAGGAAAAGGATACTTACTCATCAGATAGAATACAAAACAATCGGGCACAATGCGGTCAGGTCGCATAGAACGGCACTGATAATCGTAATAAAAACGTTTATATAAAGGATAATCCTCCCCCATATACTTATCCAGACTAATGCCAAGTAAAGTATCCGAAAGAACTACCGATTCATTGAATGCCGAAATTTGTGAATAGACATTTGGGATTTTGATATCGGGAACCTCTTTCTTCAGTCTTTCAAAACCTTTGGTCAACCCTTTCTCTACATCTTCCAGATCAGGGAAACGAGCTTCCACATCTGCCATCAGTCGAAGCAAAGTAGTATCCGAATAAAAAGTCCGAAGCCGCAAAGAAATGGTATCATCATTAACCTGCCCCAACCCAAGAACCTCTTCAATCAAAATCTTGGTAGGCTGACGGTACTCCATATTCATTTTTTGCAGAGCGGAGAAACTATTGGAACGCACATACTCGTTCAGCAGCTTATCATAGCGAACTATGGAAATCCCATTCTCCTCATTATGCAATAGCGTATTCTCCCCCGTACCCATCCGACAGGCTACGGCGAATACACATAATATAATAAAGAGAAGAGGATTTCTTAGTCTTATCATTTTTATAACTTATAATGCTTCTTATCCGTAAATGATATTTCCTTCTTCATCTTTATACTCATCGAGTCCCTTCTCATAAGTAGCCATTGCACGAAGACTCATACCTACACTGGAGAAACCACCATCGTGATAGAGATTTTGCATAGTCACTTTACGAGTAAGATCAGAGAACATTACGATACAGTAGTCAGCACATTCATCAGCAGTAGCATTACCCAATGGAGACATACGATTAGAGAAATCGAAAAGTTTATCCATTCCCTTCACACCCGAACCTGCTGTAGTAAATGTGGGTGACTGGGAAATAGTATTTACACGCACACTATGTTCACGCCCGTAAATATAGCCAAAACTACGAGCGATAGACTCAAGCAGTGCTTTTGCATCCGCCATGTCATTATAACCATAGAATGTACGCTGAGCAGCCACATAACTCAAAGCAAGAATTGAACCATAATCTGCAATAGCGTTCAACTTTTTGGCAGCCTGAATCATTTTATGGAAAGAAACAGCTGATATATCCAACGTTTTCTCCAGCATTCCATAATCAAGATCATCATAAGTACGTTTTTTACGTACATTAGGAGACATGCCTATAGAATGAAGAACAAAATCAATCTGACCGTGCAACACATCCATAGAAGTTTTAAATACATTCTGCAAATCTTCTACACTGGTAGCATCAGCAGGGATAACTTCACAGTTCAATTTTTCGGCCAGAGCGTTTACTTCGCCCATACGTATGGCCATAGGAGTATTTGATAATGTAATAGTTGCACCTTCTTCTACGGCTTTCTCTGCTACCTTCCAGGCAATAGACTGGTCGTTCAGAGCACCGAAGATAATACCTCTTTTTCCTTTCAACAAATTGTAACTCATACCTTTTAAATAGTTAAATTAGGTTGCAAATATAGGAACTTTCTGTATAAAAACACGAGAAGTGTGCAAAGAAAAGCCGAAAATGACAAAAAATCCACCTAAACCAACAGATTGTACACATCTAACGGGATTATCGACTCTATATTTGCACCAGATAATTAAGAGGTTTTTTCATAATATTTATTTAAGGTTAGAATTAGGTTAACATGAATCTTATTATCCATTCCGGTAGATCGCTCGGGAGAGTAGTCTGCCAAAGGATAATAAACCTCTTCGGTTATCAAGTGAAGACAACCCTTAGTATTAATCCATAGAAAGATAATTTAAATGAACACATTAACAAAAAAGCTCCTGCTGTTAACAGCTATATGCCTCCCCCTCTCACAAGGGAATCGGACATGCGCTCAAGAAGGAAATGTAATTGACAACAGTATTTATAAGGATCTCCCTTTTGATATGCCTATTGTAGAGCAACCTGCATTTCCGGACTATACAATAAGCATTGTTGCATTCGGAGCTAAAAATGACGGGAAATTTCTAAACACAAAGGCCATCAATGAAGCAATTAAAGCTGTCAATGCCAAAGGCGGAGGTAAAGTTGTCATTCCGGAGGGATTGTGGCTAACGGGTCCTATCGAACTTCTGAGTAATGTAAACTTATATACAGAACGTAATGCAATGATTCTTTTCACAGATGACTTTGATGCATACCCTATAATAGAAACCTCCTTTGAAGGATTGGAAACACGGCGTTGCCAATCTCCCATCTCGGCACGCAATGCAGAAAACATAGCTATCACAGGATATGGAACATTCGACGGATCGGGAGATAGCTGGAGACCGGTTAAAAGAGACAAACTTACTGCTTCTCAATGGAGTAAGCTTGTCAAATCGGGCGGTGTAACGGACGCATCCGAAAAGATATGGTATCCAACAGCCGGTGCATTGAAGGGTGCCTTAGCGTGTAAAGACTTCAATGTTCCCGAAGGGATAAACACTGATGAAGAATGGAATGAAATCCGTCCCTGGTTACGCCCGGTACTACTCAATATTGTAAAAAGTAAGAAAGTGTTGCTGGAAGGCGTTACATTCAAGAACTCTCCCAGCTGGTGTCTACATCCATTATCATGCGAACATATCACAATCAATAATGTAAAAGTATTCAATCCCTGGTATTCTCAGAACGGAGATGCACTTGATCTGGAATCCTGTAAGAATGCTCTTATCATCAACAGTCTGTTTGATGCCGGAGATGATGCGATCTGTATCAAATCCGGAAAAGATGAGGACGGTCGCCGCCGCGGAGAACCTTGCCAGAATGTATTAGTAAAAAACAATACAGTACTACACGGGCATGGTGGTTTCGTAGTGGGAAGTGAAATGTCCGGAGGTGTAAAAAATATATACGTAACAGATTGTACTTTCCTAGGTACAGACGTAGGTCTTCGTTTCAAAAGTACCCGTGGGCGTGGTGGAGTAGTAGAAGGAATTTACATCAATAATATTAACATGATTAACATTCCGAATGAACCATTGCTTTTCGATTTGTTCTATGGTGGTAAGGGGCCGGGAGAAGAAACAGAAGAAGAACGTGCAGCAAATACGAAAACAGATTTGCCACCCGTAACCGAAGAGACTCCTGCATTCAAAGATATCCATATTACAAATATTAATTGTAAAGGCTCCGGGCGTGCCATGTTTTTCAATGGGTTACCCGAAATGCCTATCCAGAATATAACAGTGAAAAATGTTGTAATTACAGATGCTGCCGAAGGCGCTGTTATCAGCCAGGCAGATGGCGTGACTTTAGACAACATCTACATCGAAACGCAAAGTAACGGCCCCACACTCCAAATAAAAAATGCAAAGAACATTCGGATAGATGGTAAACTACATAAGCAGGTAGGTGCTCAGGGCACCAATCTAACCCTAAAGTAAAACCACATTTACATAGATTAGATCAAAGCAGACAGTCCTTTTATCATCACTAACAGGGCTGTCTGCTTTTTTTAGCTTACATTTGCAGAGGAGTTCGCCACAGTAAAACTGAGTTTCTATTATTAACAACCAGGCAATTCTCTGTACAACTCTGTGATAAACAAACGACATTGACATTCACTCAACAATAAAACAATAAAGAAAAACATGAAAAGAAACCTTTTTACCGCTTTATTATTTCTATGTTCCTGCCCGTTAGTAGTTCTGGCACAGAGCAATGAAAAGACAATCACAGTAGAAGTGAGTAACCCCTGGAAACAGGCAAAATCTGATGAACCGGTAGTAATCAACCTAAAGGATATCAACCCCGGATTTCGCATTAAATCAGCAACAGTAATAGATGGTACTACAGAAATACCATCACAACTGGATGACCTGAATGGAGATCGCCGCGCAGATGAACTTGCATTTGTTATCGATTTGCCTGCCAAAGGTAAGAGAACACTGAAAATCACCCTGTCATCAGAAAAAAGTAATAAACAATACGAACCACGTGTATATGCAGAAATGATGGTAAGTGATAAAAAAGGAAAGCATGTTCCTGTTCATTCCGTGACCATCCCGGGTACTGCCAACATCTATAACCAGATGCACCACCATGGTCCTGCATTTGAATCGGAACTGGTAGCCTACCGTTTATACTTTGACCATAAACAAACCGTAGATATCTACGGAAAATTCAATAAAGGCTTTGAGATTAAAGAATCACAGTTTTATCCTACCGATGAACAATTGGCACGTGGTTTTGGTGATGATGTACTACGTGTAAGCGGTAGTTGCGGCGTAGGTGCACTAAAGGGTTGGAATGGAAAAAAAGCACTGCACATAGAACCTGTAAGTACACTCACAGAGAGTATCATTGCTTACGGTCCTGTCCGTACTATTGCTGAAATAAAAGTAACCGATTGGCAATATCAAGGTTCTGAATTGAATATGACTACCCGTTACACCCTCTATGCCGGGCACCGCGACATGAAGGTAGAAGCTCTTTTTGAAGAACCTCTGAAGGATGAAATATTCTGCACCGGTGTACAAGACATTGAAGGTTCCGTATCTTATTCTGATCATAAGGGGCTTATCGGTTGCTGGGGTACAGACTGGCCCGTAAATGATACTGTAAAATATGCAAAAGAAACTGTAGGGTTAGCTACTTGCATACCACAGAAATATGTAGTAAAAGAAGTGAAAGACAAACCCAACTATCTCTATACCCTAACAGCCAAAGGAGATAACCATTTCTCATATCACACCACATTTACTTCAATGAAAGAAACATTCGGCTACAAAACTCCGGAAGCATGGTTCGCCTATATTCGTGAGTGGAAAGAAGGGTTGGAACATCCTTGTGTGATCAAAATAAAGCAATAAAAACAAATATTACACCCTATTCGAACAAATATTACCCATTGCGAGAGGTAATACTTCATACTTTTGTACAGTAATAAACAAAGAACATTATTGTATAACTTAAAAATTATTATTATGAAGAAACAATTACTTCTCGCAATGGCTTTCGTAGCTGGCGTATTTACAGCGAATGCACAAGGAACTTATTCTGTAGGAGAACAATTCTTAGATACTGATGGCAATCTTACGGTATCTTCTATTAGTAGCGCCGATTTAGGTAGTATAACGTCTGTACCGGGTGTTACATTAACATTTGGAACCAATACTTATACTATAAAGAAACATGATAATCCATTTAATGAAGTATTCACTGCTCGTTTTGAAGGAGGTAATAATCCTGTCATAGCAGATGGAACAGGATGTCTTTACAAATTCGAGGTAAGTGAAGACGGAGAACTCGATTTAGCATATCAATTAGGTAATGCCAAGAAGATGTATGTTCTTGACAACGGAACAGACCTAACGGAAAATGTAATGGCTGGCTTTCCTTATGAAGTTGCAGAAAAAGTTACAGAAGGAAAAACGATCAAAGTACAAGCTGGACATACTTATTATTTCTTTGGTGCAGGAACTAAGTTAGGATTCTATGGTTTCACATTCCGCAAAGCTACCAGTGGCACAGGTATTTCAGATACAGCAGTTGAAAAACAAGTAATCGCTACAGAATATTATAATGTTCTTGGTATGAGACTGAGCGAACCTGCCAAAGGTTTGAACATTATCAAAAAGATTATGGATGATGGTTCTTCAGAAACAACCAAAGCATACATGGAATAAGTTTCTATTCAAAAATATAACTGCAAGTGCCCTTACCTGTTTAAATGCAAGTAGGGGCATTTTAGTATCTAATTATTCCACATTAATGCACAATAAATCCTCCAAAGCAATCGATTATTTATCACTGCTTTCATCTGGAAGACTTATATTTGTAACCAAGAATTCTATAACATAACTAAATAATAAAAAACAATCCATGAAAAGATTAGCACAGACCTTAGGCCTCTGCCTATTAATGACAACCCCGGCCATAGCACAGAAAAGTTATGTGTCCGAAGTATGGGTTGCAGACCAGGGAAACGGAACATATAAAAATCCAATCCTTTATGCCGATTATTCCGATCCGGATGCCTGCCGTGTAGGAGATGATTTCTATATGACTTCATCCAGCTTCAACTGCCTCCCCGGCCTGCAAATTCTTCATTCAAAGGATCTTGTAAACTGGAACATCATAGGTGCTGCTGTTCCTTACGCCCTCCCTCCCATCGAAACTCCCGAACATCCGGAACATGGCAATCGTGTATGGGCACCAGCCATCCGCCATCATAACGGAGAATTCTATATCTTTTGGGGAGATCCTGATCAAGGTGCATTCATGGTGAAAGCACGTGATCCGAAAGGCCCTTGGAGCGAACCAGTACTTGTAAAAGCAGGAAAAGGTATCATCGATACTTGCCCTTTATGGGATGAAGACGGTAAGGTATACCTCGTACACGCCTATGCAGGAAGTCGTGCCGGACTAAAAAGCGTCATTGCTATCTGTGAACTGAATGCAGATGCTACCAAGGCCATCACACAGTCAAGAATTGTATTTGACGGACATGAAGCCCACGAAACCTGTGAAGGACCTAAATTCTACAAACGAGGTGATTACTATTATATATTCCATCCGGCAGGTGGTGTACCAACAGGTTGGCAGGTTGTTCTTCGTTCTAAAAATGTCTACGGTCCATATGAGTGGAAAACAGTATTAGCACAAGGTAATACTCCGGTCAATGGTCCTCATCAGGGAGCATGGGTAGATACTCCAACGGGAGAAGACTGGTTCCTGCATTTTCAGGATGTAGGTGCATACGGTCGTATCGTACATCTTCAACCGATGAAATGGATAAACGACTGGCCAGTAATCGGTAATGATACAGACGGAGATGGTTGTGGCGAACCCGTACTAACCTATAAAAAACCAAATGTCGGTAAAACCTATCCTATCTGTACACCACAAGAAAGTGACGAATTTAATGAATACACACTTTCTCCACAATGGCAATGGCATGCCAATATCAATGAAAAATGGGCATACTATGCAGGTGATCATGGGTATGTACGTCTTTATTCTTATCCGGTAGTGAATGAGTATAAAAACCTTTGGGATGTAGCCAACTTACTACTACAGAAAACTCCTTCAAATAACTTCACTGCAACAATGAAGCTGACTTTCAAGCCTACAACCAAATACAAAGGTGAACGTACCGGACTTGTAGTTATGGGTCTGGATTATGCCGGATTAATTCTTGAAAACACGGATAAAGGGCTTGTGCTCTCACAGTTAAGTTGCAAGAAAGCAGATAAAGGAACACCGGAAGAAGTAAATGAAGCTATTGATTTACAAAACAACACAGTATATCTGAGAGTTAAATTCAGCAGTGACGGTAAGAAAATCGGTAAAAGTGAAGGTGGACATGACCTTATAGTAATGTGCGACTTCAGTTATAGCACCGATGGTAAAAAATTCCAGAAATTAGGAAAACCATTCCAAGCCAGAGAGGGCAAATGGATCGGAGCTAAAATAGGAACATTCTGCACCCGTCCTGCCTTGGTAACGAATGACGGTGGCTGGGCGGATGTTGACTGGTTCCGTATCACAAAGAGATGAAACGGGAAGCTTTAGAACTATAATAACTGTTTCAAGTAAATGCATTTATGCCTCTGCAAAAAGAAACTATTGCAGGGGCATATTTGTTTTCCTACATTTGCAGAACGATTACTAAAATAAAGAGAAATGAAGAAACTTGTTATATTCGATTTAGACGGAACACTACTAAATACGATCGCCGATCTGGCAAACAGTACGAACCATGCACTTAAAAAATTGGGATATCCTATACATAAAATAGAAGAATACAACTTCATGGTAGGTAATGGAATTAACAAACTCTTTGAGCGTGCCTTACCGGAAGGAGAAAAAACAGAAGAAAATGTACTCCGTGTACGCCAGGAATTCGTACCCTATTATGACAAACACAATGCGGATGAGAGCAAACCATACCCCGGAATTGCAGCCTTATTAGAAGCACTACAGACCCAAGGGATACAGTTGGCAGTTGCGTCCAATAAATATCAGGCAGCTACAGAGAAGCTCGTAGCCCATTATTTTCCAAACATCCGGTTCGTAGCTGTACTGGGACAACGGGATGGAGTGAAAGTAAAACCGGATCCAACAATTGTGGAAGATATCTTGCGAATAGCAAACGTTGAAAAAAAAGAAGTTCTCTATGTCGGAGATTCGGGCGTAGACATGCAGACTGCCATCAACGCAGGAATCACCTCTTGTGGAGTCACCTGGGGATTTCGTCCACGTACAGAATTGGAAAGCTTTCATCCGGATTACATTATAGACAAAGCAGAAGTAGTGAAATCAATGATTAGTGATTAGTGATTAGTGCTATGCAGCGTGATTATAACGCAGCCTGCTAATCACTTATCACTTATCACTAACCGCTAATCACTCCCTCCAGCCATTTCTCAACTAGTATAGGCCATTGATTAGTTGTCCCCGGATTATTACGTAAAGCGATACTGTGTCCTCCTTCCGGAAAAATATGCAGAGTTGTTTTCTTTACATCAGCTCGTTTCAGTGCAGTATAGTAGAAAATACTGTTGAGAGAAGAGACAGACCGATCATCAGTAGCATGTACTATAAAAGCCGGTGGAGTCTGATTTGTCACACGTTCATCACAAGAAAACTGATGCAACAATTCCGGTGACAGTTCCTTTCCCAAGAGATTATCCCGACTTCCTTTATGAGCCGTTTCCCCCATTGAAATCACAGGAGAAATAAGTATCGTAAAATTAGGACGGAAAGACTCTTTATCCAGTGCATCTCCTCCAGCCCCCCAATCTTCTGAAAATGTAGAAAGACAAGCCGAAAGATGCCCTCCTGCCGAACACCCCATTACTCCTACCTTATCGATATCAATGCCATAATCTGCCGCATGAAAACGAATGTACCTCATTGCACGTTGTGCATCTTCCAAAGGAGCCTGATAGCTCACTATCACATCCGGTGATTGCGGCATACGATGATTGAGAACAAAAGCAGTAACCCCAAACGTATTGAACCATTTAGCCAACTGCCATCCACTAATCTGATAAGCCAGACGTGCATATCCTCCACCTGGAATAATTAACACGGCAGTCTTCTTATTTTCTGCTTTCGAAGGTTCAAAAACATACACTCCAGGTGTACCTACCTGATATACCCGTTCATTAGCAATACTATCTTTCACAGTAATACCTTTACTGTTTGGCATGTTATTATTCCATATAGGATAAAAAGTCTGTGCAACACCTATTTGAAACATTCCTGCCAATAACCAAAAGCATAAGCCTCTTTTCATTTCATTTATACGATTAATAAACTCAGAGTGACAAAGATAGTATAGCTTTTTTATTTCAAGGTAGAATAATTGGTACATATACTCGTAAAAAGAAACATTATTTCTACAAAAAGCTACGCAAACTCCATTAACTTTGTTTCAACATTTAATAATTGTATCATGAACCAGAAAAGCATACTACTCATTCTTACTTTATTGTACTGTCACGTAGCATCTTTCGCTCAAAAGACAAATATCAAAGACTATGTCCATATCGAGATTACTCCCGATCACGACGATTGGACATACCGTACAGGCGAACAGGCATCATTTACTATTCGAGTTATACGTGGAAACATAATGCTCAAAAACATTCCACTCACCTATGAAATAGGTCCCGAAAAACTTCCTCCTAACCAAACAGGAAGTAGCGATCTGAAGAATGGTAGCTTTAAAGTGAAAGCCGGTACAATGAAAACGCCCGGTTTCATCACTTGTCTTTGCCGTACAAAGGTAGATGGTATTATCTACTCCAACTATGTAAATATAGGGTTTAGCCCAGAAAAGCTACAAGCAACCACTACACTTCCCGAAGATTTCACCAAGTTCTGGGAACGTGCCAAAGCAGAAACAGCCAGCATACCGATGGAGCCTCTAATTACTCTGTTACCCGAACAATGTACTCCGGAAATAAATGTATACCATATCCGTTTACAACACTATCAGAAAGGAAGTTATCTTTATGGTATCCTCTGTATACCTAAAAAGTCAGGTAGATACCCGGCTGTTCTCCGTGTACCGGGAGCCGGAGTAAAGAAACAACCGGCAGAAATGAAACTTGCAGAAAAAGGAATGATCACCCTTGCCATCGGTATCCATGGCATTCCGCAAACACTACCGGATAACCTGTATGCCGATCTGAGTAAAGGTGCATTAAACAACTATGCCTTCTATAATCTCGATAGTAAAGATCACTATTACTATCGTCGCGTATATACCGGCTGCATACGTGCGCTCGATTTTCTGTGTAGCCTGCCCGAATATGATGGGGAGAACTTAGGTGTCATCGGTGGAAGTCAGGGCGGTGCATTGGCAATGGTTACTGCCGGATTAGACTCCCGAATAAAGGCACTCGTAGCTTTCTATCCTGCTCTTTGTGATGTGACCGGTTATCTTCATGGGCGTGCGGGAGGATGGCCAGCCATGTTTGCCCCTCAAAATCAGGTATTGAACAATAAACCCGAAAAGATTGAAACGTCCCGTTACTATGATGTCGTCAATTTCGCACGCTTTATTCAGGCACCCGGATATTATTCGTGGGGGTATAATGACCCGACCTGTCCTCCTACTTCCACTTTCTCTGCCTACAATGTCATCACTGCTCCCAAGCAGTTGTTCATTGCTCACGATACAGGTCACTGGCGTACAAAAGAGCAGGATATAGTGACCAATAATTGGTTCTGTAAACAGCTGATTAAGTAGTACATTTCGTCTTAAAACAAAAAATACTACCCTAAAAACAAATATTGCACATCTACTAATTCACATCCTCATACTTTTGTAGCGATCAAACTAACGCTCTATATGGGTGTAACTAAGAAAAACAATCATTTTAATAAACTAAAAGTAAACATGCAAAGAATGTCTAACCAAGTGAAAAACATGCGAATCGTGCTGCTTATGTTATTTGCAGCTCTATCGCTCAGCGTTTCCGCGCAAACAATCACTCTCACGGGTAATGTTAAAGATGCGACCGGCGAACCGATAATCGGAGCCTCTGTTGTAGAAAAAGGTAATACCACTAACGGTACAATTACTGACCTTGATGGTAACTTCACTCTTAAAGTTTCCTCTAAAGCTACTCTTGTTATTTCATACATCGGTATGAAAACTCAGGATTTTGCACTCAAAGGACAAACAAAAATTAATGTAACGCTACACGATGACACCCAGGCATTGGACGAGGTAGTAGTTATCGGTTATGGTTCAGTACAGAAAAAGGACTTGACTGGTTCTGTATCTTCAGTTAGTGCTAAGCAATTGGAATCAATTCCCGTGTCAAGTGCAGCTGAAGCTTTGCAAGGTAAAATGGCTGGTGTTCAAATTACAACAACAGAAGGTTCCCCCGATGCCGACGTAAAAATCCGTGTTCGTGGTGGTGGTTCTTTATCACAAGATAATTCACCACTTTACATCGTAGACGGATTCCCAGTGTCAAGTATCTCAGATATCGCTCCTACAGATATCCAATCTGTAGACGTATTAAAAGATGCATCTTCTACAGCTATTTATGGAGCTCGTGGTGCAAATGGTGTTATAATCATCACTACTAAATCAGGTAAGGAAGGAAAGACTCAAGTCAACTTCGGAGCTTCTTTCGGTGTACGTAATGTGGTGAAACAAGTCGGAGTACTAAATCCTTACGAATATGCCCTTTATCAATATGAATTAGATCAGACAGGAACTTCTTATGGACAATATGATGACTTGGAGATTTACAAATCGGTAGAAGGTGCCAATTATCAGGATGAAATATTTGGCCGTACAGGTACCCAACAGCAATACAACGTTAGTATCAGTGGTGGTAGCAAGCAGACTAAATACAGTATCAGCTACGCACGTAATGAAGAAACAAGTATCATGAAAGCTTCTGGCTACGTGAAGAATAATATCAACGCTAAAATTAATACAGAAATCAATAAATGGTTAAGTCTTGATTTTAACGCACGTCTTATACAACAAACAATCGATGGTTTAAGTGGAGGTGCAGACAATGAAAGTAGTAAGGCTTATTCATTGGTATCCCGATCTATCACTCATGCTCCCATCAAAGCTTTGGCAGAAGATGCAGAAGATGATGAAAACAGTACGAATGCACGTTACACTCCGACTGAACGTTTAGATGCAACTTACAAAAAACAAAAAAGATTCCGCCAAGATTATAATATAGGTCTTAACTGGGAACCATTTAAGGGATTAAAATTCAGAAGTGAATTTGGCTATGGCTGGAAATTCGACAATACTGATCAGGTTTGGGGTTATAAAGCAACAGCTAACTCTAAATATGGTCATGGCGGTTTACCACAGGCATATATCACAAAGGTTAACAACCAGAACTGGAGAAATGCCAACACATTGACTTACGACAATAAAAAGCTCTTTAACGGACGCGACCGTATCAATGTAATGATAGGACATGAAGTCTCTTCCACACAAGATGAAAAGACTTATCTCACAGCTGTAGATTTCAGCAAAGACGCAACTACAACAGAAATTCTCGCAGCTTTGGGTAATGGTACATCACTGCCAACCAGTACTTATATCGGAATAAAAGACAATTTACTCTCATTCTTTGGTCGTGCTAATTATTCATTGATGGACAAATATCTGTTCACTTTTACTATGCGTGCCGATGGTTCAAGTAAGTTTGCCTCAGGAAATCAATGGGGATATTTCCCGTCAGGTGCTTTCGCATGGCGTGTTTATGATGAAGCCTTCATGGAAGGAGCAAAAGATTATTTGTCAAACCTCAAACTTCGGTTAAGTATCGGTACATCCGGTAACAATCGTATTCCCAGTGGCTCCATGTACACTACATACTCAGTAGCCGGAACATCAGACAAAGGTATCTACTTTGATGAAAAAACAGCCGTTGTACTAAAACATGGAAACATCCTTTCCAATCCTGATTTGAAATGGGAAACAACTATATCAAGAAACTTAGGTATCGACTTTGGTTTCTTTAACAACCGCCTTTCCGGTGCTTTGGATTTCTATTGGAATACCACCAAGGATCTATTAATGAAAACAACTATTGCTTCTAGTTCCGGGTATGCTTTCCAATATAAAAATATGGGACAAACCTCAAATAAAGGTGTAGAGTTGCAGTTAGATGCTGTTTTGGCTGAGACAAAGAACTTTGGATTAAATTTGAACTTCAATATCTCATATAATCGTGGAAAAATTGATAAATTGAACAATAGTAAATTCTGGCAAAGTAGTAGCTGGGCCGGAACAGCAGTTGCAGGTATTGAGGATTTCCTAATAGAAGAAGGAGGTCGTTTGGGTGAAGTATACGGATATGAAACTGATGGATTCTATACAGCAGATGATTTTACCTTCAATCAAACAACAGGTACATATGCACTGAAAGCAGGCGTAAATGATTGTGGCTCACTTATTGGCGGAAAAGTTTATCCAGGTTCTATCAAATTGAAAGCGAATGAAAATGGTGAATACAAGAAAGTTCGTTTAGGTAATACCATTCCTCCATTATCAGGTGGTTTTGGTTTGAACGGAAGATGGAGGAACTTTGACTTCACTGCATTTTTCAACTACTCTATTGGTAACAAAATCGTTAATGCAACTAAATTGGGTTCCAGCTTTTATAGCGGTTCATCCAAAAACTGGAATTTGAATGATCATTTTACTTCGAACGATCGCTATTCATGGATTGATCCTTCTACTGGCAAAAACCTATTGAGTAGTGCCTCAATAAAAGAAAACGGTGAAGCATGGACTATTAATCGTCTGAATGAAGTGAATGGAAATGCCAGTATCTGGAATCCAGCCGGAGCAACAGCAATGCCTCTAGTAGATTGGGCTGTGGAGAACGCTTCATTCTTACGCGTCAATAATATTACAATCGGTTATACACTGCCTAAACTGTTTGTTAGCAAATTGAAGATACAAAATGTACGTATCTATGCTACAGGATATAATTTGTATTGCTTTACTAATTATAGCGGTAGTGATCCGGAGGTTGATTGCTGTACCAGCACTCCGATGACTCCGGGAATCGATTATTCGGCTTATCCAAAGAGCCGTTCATTCGTAGGTGGTATTAATGTTACATTCTAATTAAAGACAAAAACAGATATGAAAAATATATTCAAATCATTATTCATTGGAATGAGCGTAGCAACTCTCGCTTCCTGCTCAGACTTTCTGGATCAGACATCTCCTTCAGAAATGACCGGAGAAGCTGTATTCAACTCAACAACCTATACTTCGCAAGCCCTCAACAAAGTATATGCCGGTCTTACCAAAGATGAGACTTATGCACAGGTAGTCCCCTTACTTTGTTCGCTAAACTCTGATATAGAATTAGTAGACGGATTAGGAGAATCAGCAGTAAACTCTAACAACGAACGTGGTGTATGTAACTATAATCCGCAACTGGATTGGGCCAAACTGAACCGTAATTGGACTGGTATGTATGAGGCTATTGAGAATGCTAATATTGTAGTTGAAGGAATAGAAGGCAGCTCATTGATAGCAGAAGGTAATGCTTCAAGAGAAAAAATGCTGATATACAAAGGAGAAGCATTAACACTACGGGCTATGCTTTATCTTGATCTGATCCGTACTTATGGTGATGTTCCGATGAAATTTGAAACAACGAACACAAATGGTTCGAACATTTATCTACCTAAAACAGATCGTGATGTTATCTATGAAAGATTAATTCAGGATTTGGAAGAAGCTATCAGCTATCTACCATGGGCTGGAACTTCCGGTTATACAACAGAAAAAATAACAAAAGGATTTGCACACGGTTTATTGGCTCGCGTTGCTTTAACATATGCCGGTTATTCTATCCGCGAAGCGTCAAAAGCCGGTTATGAAAATTTACCTAACTGTGATGCAACTTATCCGACACAACGCCCGGGAGCAGAAAAGCGTACAGAACTTTATACATTGGCTCTAAAAAGCCTAGATGCTATCATTGCCAGTAACAAACATAAGCTAAATCCTTCTTTTGAAAACGAATGGTATTTATTGAATCAATTAAAATTAGATCAAACTTATCAGGAGAATCTTTATGAAGTAGCTCACGGAGTGAGTATGTCTGGGGAATTAGGATATACAGTTGGTATTCGTATCAATGGAAAGACCACTTATTATGGTGCAAAAGGGAACTCATCCGGTAAAGTAAAACTGACAGCTCCTTTCTTCTGGACATTCGATAAAAATGACTTACGTCGTGACCTGACATTCGCTACATACGAAATCAAAGAAGGTGATAACGGTAATACGATCGAAAATATGACAGGTAATGCACCTTTCGCTATGTATATAGCCAAATGGGATGTTCGTAAAATGTCAGATACATGGCTTAGTGCAGCAAGAGCATCTGCTGACAAAGTAGCAACAGGTATCAATTGTGTTATGCTGAGATATTCAGACGTATTATTAATGTATGCAGAAGTTTTAAACGAATTGCAGGGTGCCGATGCAGTTGGACCAACGAGTGGACTAAGCGCCAGAGAGGCACTTACACAAGTTCGTAGCCGTGCTTTTTCTGAAGCTCAACAAGCAAGTGTACTGAGTTATGTAAACAGTCTTACAAGCGGAGAAGATTTCTTCAACGCAATAGTAGATGAACGCGCATGGGAACTTGCAGGTGAAGGCGTACGCAAATACGACCTGATTCGTTGGGGATTGCTTTCTAAAAAGATTGAAGAGTCAAAAGATGAATATATGGATTTGATTACAAAAGCCCCTAAAAAGCTATATTATAAAATGAAGAAAGACAATGCAAATGAAATTGATCTTTCAAGTATTTGTTGGTATGAAGAACCAGATAATATAGATGAGTATAAAAGCGTATCAGGTTGGGGTAGTGAAGATCCATTAACAGGAAAAAATGTAGCCTTCGTTCCTTACATAAGTATCGGATTGAACAATAAAGTGATCAACAGACATGTATTCCCAATTGGTGCTACTACTATCTCTGACTCAAACGGTACATTGCAAAATTCTTACGGATTCTAATAGTATAAAAGACAATAGTTATGAAAATAAATAAATTAAAATATATGGCCTTGTCGGGAGTAGCATTACTCCTGGCAGCAATTGCCACCACATCTTGTGATGATGCCAACGACTGGACAACAGATTCGTCTTACAGCCGTTTGTTCAAAGTAACCAAGATGGGGATTACAGTTAGTGCAACAGATGCTGAGTTTACATGGACTTCAACACCTAATACAGAATATTATATCATTGAAGTTAGTAAAGATTCACTATACGATGCTATCGAAATGGGAACAACTAACGGATCTATTGTATATGGTCAAGATAAGAGCATAACAAAGTCACCATTTACCTTAATCGGCCTTGATAGTTCAAGTAAGTATTTCCTCCGTATGAAATCAATGTCCGCAACTCAGGAATCTAAATGGTCTTATCCTGAAGAGTTTTCCTTCAAAACCAAATCGGAACAAATCATGCAAGAGGTTGGTTCAGGAGATAAAACTGCTACAACAGCCATTCTACATTGGGCAGCCGAAGCCAAAGCAACCCACATCGAATTACTAAAAGGCGACCAATTGGATAGAAATATAAATCTAACCGATGAAGCGTTGGAAGAAGGAACAATTACTTTAGAAGGCCTTGAACCATTGACCACCTACACTGCCAACATTTACAATAATGAGGTAAAGAGAGGAAGTATCACTTTCCAGACTTACCCCAGTGTGCCAGCAGCTGATTATACAGCTTATCTGACCGCTACAGACTCACTCAATCAGACTCTACTTGATGAAATAGCTGCCGGAGGATATAAAAATGTAACAATTGCATTGCCAGGAGACGCACAGTATAATAACAGTAACAAATTAGTTTTACCTGACGGCATGGCAATCACATTCTTTGGATTACCCGGAGAAAAGAAAGCAACGATTGCTATTCAACAGTTTGACTTTAGTAGCAGCCATAGCTTTATCAAATTCCAGAATATAGAATTCTCTGGTTACAGTGTAAATGAAGAAGGAGAAAAAGTTCAAAACAACTATATCTTCAATCAAAGTAAAGCTACTAATGTAGGTTCTGTTGAATTCAGTGATTGTTATATCCATGATTTCAAAAATACACCGTTCAGATTACAGGGTAGCGATATCAAAACGATTGGACATCTCATTATTGACAATTGTATCATTTACGGACCAGATTCACGTACTTATAGTATAATACATGTAGATGCAAATAAAGGTGCCGGAAAATGTGAAAACATAACTATCAGCAACTCTACAATCTGGAGAAGCGGTAAAAGCTTTATCTGTTGTACTAATACTAACCTGACGAAAATAATAGTAAAGAATTGTACATTAAGTAAAGTTCCGGGTGAAGGTGATTATATTATAGATCTTGGAGCAGACGGAAGTACTTCTGAAGGTATTGTATTAGAAAGCAATATTTTAGGTAGTAAAGGCGGAGAAAAAATAAAAGGTGCTCGTTATAAAACATCTTCTATCACTGTACTTGACACCTATACTACAACAGACTTCAGCATATCAAGTAATGATATCAAAGATCTGAGTTCATATAGTGGTAGTGAAGCTGACTTATTTGTTGACCCGGAAAAAGGCAATTTTACAATCAAAGATAACTCCTTCTCAGGGAAGCGTTCTTGTGGTGACCCACGTTGGTATATGCCCGAATAAAATTATATAGTTTAGGAAGAAAAAGGATGAACATGAAAATGCTCATCCTTTTTTTTACAAATAATATAAATCCTATGTATTGAAAAAGTTTCTTACATATTGATGCCACAACTTCTTCAACTTGTCTTACTGCCAACTCAATCATCAGAAGAAATTAGCTCTATCAATGAAATAGATAAACAAAATTCATAAATTAGTCCGAAGGTTATCAGTTTTTCATTTCTTTGTTGGGTGCAATCCCATAATATTTGTACATTGCGACGACTAAAAACCTCAAAGACCCAATTATTATGGAAATGAATAAAGAAAATTTCGAAAAACTACTCAACCAGATCAAAGCATCCGGAAAGCCTGCTACCGAATGGTTTGGCAAATATACACACGATATATTAATGCATCCCGATAATTGGTGGGAAGCTCTTGCTGTATGTGAATATGCATTAGATAGTAAAGAAAATGAGAAACAAATAGCCGAATTCTTTCACCACATATTTCAGGCCTATGATTGTAATGTAGAGGCAGACCTGAACGACGAAGAATACGCATTCTGGTGGGAAAAGGTACAGGAAACTTGTGACCGTGTAGGTGAGTTTGCAGGTGTAGGACTTGTGCAGAAAGGCTCGCAATATGCCGAAGCACGTTATGGCCTGCGCGATACCAGTAAGTTAGTAGCTTATTACGAAAAAGCTGCTGATATGGGAGACGAGAATGCACAAGCCACTTTTGCCTTTTGGAAATATATGGGTTATTACTGCGAAGCGGACAAAGCTGAAGGTGAACGCCGTTTTGCCACTCTTACCACTCCCGAAGGACTGCATTGGAAGAAATTCTACGAAGCTTGCATCGAGAATTGTGCCGGACATGAAGAAAAAGCATGGGAACTCCGCCAAGAGTTACTGAAGGAACTGCCTGAAGGAGATAAAATGCGTGCCAATATATATGCTATTATTGGCGATGAACTTGATAATGACGAAACAAAAGTTGCCGAGCAAGCTGAGTACTATAAAAAAGCATTAGCTGTAGTACCCAATTTCTATGTTCAGAAAAATCTGGGTACACTCTATTTTAGGAATCCGGAATTAGGGAAAACACAGGAACAAGCTTTCGAGTTATGGGAGGGTGCATGGAAAGCCGGCGTATGGTCAGCAGCCAACTTTTTGGGATATTACTATCAGGAAGAGCCCTGGTTAGATATCCCAAAAGCTATTGAATGGCTGGAAAAAGGAATGCTTTATTGTGAACCGTATTGTGCATATGAACTTGCATTAATCTACCTCTATAATGATGAGTATCAGAATATAGAACGTGGATTATACTGTCTCGAACGATGTGTGGAAGATAATTACATACAGGGAATTGAAAGTCTCGCCATGGTTTACTTTAATGGAGAACTGGTGGAAGAGGATATCGAACGTGCTCACGAACTATTACTGAAAGCTACCGAACTGAATTCCGGAAGTGCTGCATACCGCATCGGATGGATGTATGAACGTGGTATCCTCTCAGAAAATCCTGACTATGAAAAAGCTCTGGAATATTATGAAAAGTCCGCTGCATTGGAAAACAATGATGGATATTGCAGGGCCGCTCTCTATCTGGCAAACGGTTATGCCGGAATAACAGATAAAGCTAAATCCAAAGAGTATTATGAAAAAGCAGCTGCACAAGGTTCTCCTTATGCACTTGTGGAATTAGGTTTCCTCCAGGAGAATGAACAGAACTATGAACAGGCATTCGAATTATTCAATAAAGCTGCCGAACAGGAATATCCTTATGGCATGTACCGTGTGGGCTACTACCTGAGTGAAGGAATAAAAGGTGACGCCCAACCCGAAGAGGGGGCAGCTTGGTATCTCAAAGCTGCCGAAGCCGGTGAAACAGATGCTATGTTTGCTATAGGGCGTTGTTATAAAAACGGATATGGTGTGGAAGAAGATCCCGACAAAGCACTCGCCTGGTATCAGAAAGGAGAAGAAAAAGAAGAGCCCCGCTGTATCACAGAACTGGGATTAGCATATGAAAACGGTTACGGTGTAGAAGAAAACCCGCATAAAGCAGTGGAATACATGACCAAAGCCGCCGGACTAAACTATGGGTATGCCCAGTTCAAAATGGGCGATTATTATTTCTATGGTTACGGTCCCTGCCTGGAAGATAACAAACAAGCAGTAGAATGGTACGAAAAAGCAATTGCCAACGGCAATGCACTTGCTATGCTCCGTCTAGGAGAATATTACCTTTACGATTATGACAAGCTAAATGAAAGTGAAAAAGCATTCACCTATTTCAAGCAGGCGGCAGAACAGGAATTCTACAATGAAGGAATGGGTATTTGCTATGAAATGGGCATCGGAGTAGAAGAAAACGAAACGGAGGCCTTCAAGTACTACACCCTTGCCGCAAACAATGGTAATACAATGAGTATGTATCGTACCGGCCTCTGCCATTATAACGGTGTAGGCGTTAAACAAAACCTTCAGGAAGCCTTCCGTTGGTTCAATGACGCCGCCGGAAATGAAAACATTCATGCCTGTTACTATGTAGGTAAAATGCTAATGTATGGCGAAGGATGTACTCCCAATGCAGAAAACGGCTTGCAATGGTTGCAGAAGGCAGCAGAAGCCGGTAGTGACAAAGCCCAGTTTGAGTTGGGAAATGCTTACCTGAGTGGAAATGGTGTAGAAGAGAACGATGAGATCGCCATGGAATGGTTTGAAAAAGCCGCTGAGAACGGAAACGAAAAAGCATTAAAAATAACAGGAAGAAGAAAAAGATGATGAGATTTATGAAGTATGACTTGACTTATAAATCCCATAAATCCTAAAAATCATGGAGAACGAAAATAATAATCTATTCCAGGTCAATCTAAAGGGGATGATTGCCCTGCTATCGGAACATATCTATAGTAACCCCAACACATTTGTCCGCGAACTGCTTCAAAACTGCGTAGATGCTATCACCGCCCTGCGCAATATTGACGAAAATTATTCCGGACGTATTGATGTATATCTCAATGACGACGGCTCATTAACTTTCCAGGACAACGGTATCGGACTGAAAGAAGAAGAGGTATACCGCTTTCTGACCGTTATCGGTGAAAGCTCCAAACGAGAGACTCCCGATGCCGACGATTACATTGGTCGTTTTGGTATCGGTTTGCTGTCATGTTTCGTAGTAACCAATGAGATTACAGTAGAAAGTCGTTCGGCAATGGGCAAACAAGCCGTTCGCTGGTGTGGAAAAGTAGATGGGACCTATCAGACAACCCTTCCCGCTGAGGAATGGCCTATCGGTTCACGTGTCATTCTGATCCCGAAAAAAGAATGGAGCCATCTCTTTGAGTACGAAACTTTCAAAAAGATTCTTCAAAACTACGGAGAAGTACTGCCCCACCCTATTTATCTGCATAATCAAGGTAAAGAAGAGTTGGTAAACACCCCTGCTCCCGTCTGGCTGGATCCCAAAGCCACTCGTAAAGAACTTCTTGATCACGGAACCAAAGTATTTCAGTCATCTGCTCTCGACGTCTTCCGCATTCATACAGAAAATGGTAAAGTGAACGGAGTACTCTATATACTTCCGTTTCGTACCCAGTTCTCTGTACGCAACTCCCATAAAGTCTATTTAAAACGTATGCTGTTGAGCGAAGATGATTGTAACCTGTTACCTCCCTGGGCTTTCTTTATCCGTTGCCTCATCAATGCCGACGGCCTGTTGTCTACCGCTTCAAGAGAGTCTTTTGTCAGTAATGACCAGCTAAAAGATGCACGTAAAGAGATAGGCAACGCCATTAAAGAATATCTGAAAGGACTGATAGAAAACAACCGGGAAATGTTCAACAAGATTCTCGACGTACACTACTTTCATATTAAAGCAATTGCAGCGGAAGACAATGAACTTCTCCGGCTATTTATAGACTACCTACCGTTTGAAACAAGCAAGGGAATGCGCAACTTCGGAAATATTCGTTCTACGGACAACGTTATCCGTTACACCCGTAATCTTGAAGACTTTCGTCAGGTTCGCCGTATTGCAGGTTCGCAAGGTTGGTTGGTCATCAATGCGGCCTATACCTTTGACGAGACATTGCTGAAGAAATCGGCCCGTCTCTTCCCCGAACTGACTCTGGAAGAAGTCTCTCCCGCCCGTTTGCTCGAACAGTTCGCAGAAGTAGAGGCCAGTGCAGAACATATCGATTTTGAAAAGAAAGCCAGCGAGTTATTGAAGCCCTTCGGATGCATTTGCCGTTTAAAGCACTTCACTCCGGCCGATACTCCTGTTATCTTCGTTGCCGAAGAGAAAGAAACCGGTACAAAAGCGGCCAATAATCCGCTGGCAGCCGTATTAGGTGCTATTAACGCACCAAAACAAACTCCTCCGACGCTGACATTTAATGCCGACAACGAAATGGTACAGACATTACTGAAAATCAAAGGAGACAACAAACTGTTTCAGCACATCATACATATACTTTACGTACAGGCATTGTTACAAGGCCGCTACCCGGTAAATAGCGAAGAAATGACCCTCTTCAACCATTCACTCAGTGAGCTTATGACTACTAAAATGAATGACTTTATAAACTTCCTAAATTGAGAAAGCCTTATGAAATACACCCTCGAAATACAAAAAAGATTACTACAAGTAGAAAATGGTAACCTGTCTCCTCACGAGAAAGTCCTTTTATTGAAAGAAGCTATCCGCATAGCCGATGAGAATGATGATCCACAATGGGCAGTAGAGATGCGTCTGGACTTGATTTACGAACTGAATCTGCTCTCTCAGGCCGAAGAAGAGATAGCCGTATTCTCCCGTATACTGGACGATTACGAAAACAATAAAGATCTTATCTCTGAAAATGATATCCTTTGGAAATATAAGTGGATATGCGGAGCAGCTTTCGACGTACCTGAGGTATCCCAATCACAGATAGATGCTATACTCGAAGATTTTAAAATCCGCACGTTGCGCAACGGATATTCGGCCCGTGCGTACTATCACCTGTTATTCCTGCACTACAACAGAATGCGGCAGTATGATCTGGCTAAAGAATATGCAGACAAAATGCTAAGCGAAAAGTTAGATGATATGATGTGCGAAGCTTGTGAACTGAATCTCCTGTTAGATTACTATCTGGAAACCGGACAATTTGATGAAGCCTATCATCGTGCACAACCGCTTATCAATAAACAAGTCACTTGTTACGAAGCTAATTTAAGAGCATTTCTGAAACTCGCTTATTATGCACAGAAAGCCGGAAAACCAGAAATAGCTTCCGATATGTGTGCCCGTGCAGAAGAGGCATTGGCAGGGCGCGAAAAAGACGAATACCTGCTACTTTACATCGGACAATTTATTACCTATAACTTCATGGTCAATCCGCAACGTGGCTGGGAGTATGCCGAACGTTGTATTCCCTGGAGTCTGAGAACAAGTAAATACAAGAAGTACCGTTTTGGTTGTGACATGACCGAAGCCCTGAAATATGAATCACGCCCGGAAGTAAAGCTGGAGTTACCGGAAGAATTCCCGCTTTATAATGATAGTGGGATATATAATGTAGAAGAATTGCGTACTTATTTCTATAACCAGGCAAAAGAGCTGGCACAACAATATGACGCACGCAATGGGAATAAAGGACATATGGAAAGGTTAGAATATTAATTTAATAATGTGGCAATATGCCAATTGGTATATCGGCATATTGCCACATTATTCACTAAGTAATCGTTCAAAATTATATGATACTATTATTGAAACGCAGAAATTCGCAGATTCACGCAAAGAATATCATCGCTCAAGTATAGCGCAGCTATTTAATCTGCGATCATTTGCGTTTTAATAAAATGCTGCCATAGTATGAATAAAATTTGAAGTAGTACTTATCAATTATTCACCTCATTGTACCCTTTCAAAACTTCACTATCTGATTCTTTCAGAAATTCCTTTACCAATTGCATCCCAAAGCAATTATTAACAACAGCATTCTTCACCTGTTCCAATTCAATTACCGACTGTCCGGGAAGAGATTTCTTTGAACGAACATCGTTCAACATAACCCCGTCACACAGTCTGAATCGAAATGAAGGACCCTTCTTTACTGTAAAATCCACATTATAGAAACGAAGATTCGTAGCCATCTCCGCCTCAAACCCTTCTTCCGCTTCCATATTTATATTCGAGAATGATAGTTCATCTATCGGCATTTCTTCAATACCCTTCACATATCCTACCCGTTTGATACCCGAACCCGTAATATTGCTCAAATGTATATTACGGAATACGGGAGTACGTTCGCTTACAGGTTCCGGCTTGGAATGTTTATCATAAAACAGATCAAAGATAAACGCATTACGCGAAATATTCTTCATCACAATATTGTCTACCCTGATATCTTCTACCACTCCACCACGTCCACGCGAAGCTTTCAAACGGATTCCGGCATCTGTTCCGTCAAAAATACAATTCGATATCACGACCTTTTTCACTCCACCGGACATCTCACTGCCGATAACAACCCCGCCATGCCCGGAGAGCATAATACAGTTGGTAATAGTCAGATTTTCACAAGGTCTTCCGTACTTACGTCCATCTGCATCGCGTCCCGATTTAATGGTAATACAATCATCTCCCACACTAATAAAACAATCAGAGATACGTACATTGCTGCAAGAGGTAGGATTGATACCGTCCGTATTGGGGCCTTTTGGGTTTGCCGAAGGATTTTTGATAGTCACCCCGTGTACTGTGATATTATCACAAAATGCGGGGTTGATAGTCCAGAAAGGAGAATTAATAATTTTCACATTCTCAATCACAATATTAGTACATTCAAAAAATTGGATGAAAGGAGGACGAAACATACGTCGTTCCAATGACGGCTTATAATACTCGGAAACCTCCAGGTCTTTATTAGCATCCACCCACATTTGTTGTAACTTTGTCAGAGAAGGCAGTTTACCGCCATTTTCTTTCAGTGTTTTCTTCGTATCACTTTCCCACGACCACCATTTGAATCCGTTCCCATCGAGCGTCCCTCTCCCGGTAATGGTGAGATTATCTGCACCGTCAGCATAAATCAGAGGAGACAGGGTATTCATCACCGTACCTTCCCAACGAATCCGTACAAACGGAAGATAATCCTCAAAATGATCGGAGAAACGAAGTGTTGCCCCCGATTCTATATTCAGTGTGATATTGCTTTTCATACGTATGGTGGCAGTAAGATATGTACCTGCCGGAAAATAGATTGTTCCACCTCCCTCTGCAGCCGCCTATTCGATGGATTTATTAATCAAATCCGTACAAGGTTTCACACCGGTGAGGTCAGCCCCCAACTGTTTCATATCAAAAGTACGGGCGCCAGCCATGACAGTAACCCACAACAACAAGATACAAATAGATAATTGTTTCATTGACATACAAGTTTTCTTCATTGGTTTCGCACACAAAGATATGCGCTTATTTTCCCTGTAAGGAGGAATATCCGTGCAACATAGAGGAGACAAGGTGGAAAAAACGTGCAAAAGGTCGTATTTTTCGGTTAATGCGTCTCTCCACCTTCTTTATATAATACGTTTTCACTATTTTTGCTCAATTCATTTCAATCTGTAATAGTATGAAAAAGCACCTGTTATTTTTCTCGTTTCTGATAATCCTCTTCCCACTGACAGCCCAGCCACTCTGTCAGATAGAATACTTCACCGCAAATAACGGATTATCGCAGGGTGTAATCACCGCCATACTACAAGATCAGAAAGGTTTTATGTGGTTCAGTACCTGGAACGGACTGGATAAGTTCGACGGTTACAGCTTCAGGAATTACAAAGCATTTCCGGGAGACGGCTGTATGCTAACCAACAATCGTATCGTCTTTATCACCGAAAGTAAATACGGTAATATCTGGTGCCAGACTTATGATGGGCACATTTTTTTGTTCGATACCAAAGAAGAAAAGTTTATTGACGTATTGCAATCTATTGAGGAAGAAACCAAACATATAAACCTCGTCAAACAATTTTACGTATTATCTAAGGGGGTAACCTGGGTGGTGTGTGACAAGGGATTCAATTTTAGAATAGTAGAAGAGGAACTCTATAAAGAAAAAAGCAACAAAGCAGTGACACTTTACAGTCCTTTCAATCAGGGATTGAAAGGAGAAAACGTTTTCAGCATCTATCAGGATGCCGACGGAGACGAATGGATACTGACCGATAAGGGAGTATCCGTGGTTGGTAGAAAAAAAGCAGACAGTGATTTTCCATTCAACTTTATTAAGGAGGTAAACGGACGGATATATCTGGCCTCTACATCAGGTAAATTGGCTGTCTATGATTCTAAAACGGAAAAAGTGAAGTTTACGGATATCCCCTATTCCCTGCAAACAGTATACGCCCTGACTCCTATCGGAGCCAATACGCTTGCACTTGCCACAGATAACGGACTGATTCTGTTTGATACTCAAGAGAAACAGTTCAGCCAGATCAATCTACAAACACCCACACAACCCTCCAACACTGCATTGTCCGTTTATAAAGACCATACAGGAGAACTTTGGATATTCTCAATAACTCCGGGCATTATACGCATCAATCCCGCTAACGGTGAAAAACAACATCTCGCTACTCCACCGAATGAAGTCGTAAAACACGGACGTGCCAATCGTAATGTTCTTTTCGAGGACCGGGCAGGAGTACTATGGCTCATTCCATACAAGGGAAACTTCAGTTATTACGACCGGAAGACCCAACAACTGAAACCGTTTTATACCGCTCCAGGCGATTCACAATCTGCTTTTACTCCGAACATTCGTTACTACCATGCCGACCGGCAAGGAAACCTCTGGTTTGCCGACACACGGGGGGTGGAACGCATGTCCTTTTTCCCACATTCCTACCAACAAAGCCCCATCGACTTTGGAACAGAAATCCGGTCTTTCCTGTTAGACAGCCGAAAGCGCCTTTGGGTTGCATCGAAAAACAATCACATTCGCGTCTATTCTCCCGAAGGAGAACTACTGGGCTTCGTTTCTCCACAGGGAATTATCAGTCCCAACAAAGTACCATTCTTCAGTAGCGCCTATTGTATGATAGAAGACAAAGACGGAATCATCTGGATCGGAACCAAAGAGGAAGGATTGTTCCGCCTGAAAGCAACCTCCGGAGAACGCTTCACCGTACAACAATTTGTTCATCAACAAGAAGATAAATACAGTTTGAGTAATAACAGTATCTACTCAGTTTATCAGGATAGCCGGGGACGCATCTGGATCGGATGTTTCGGAGGAGGTATCAATCTGCTGACAGAATCACAGAGTGGCGAAATCCGTTTTATCCATAGTAACAATGAACTGAAAAACTTCCCCGGAAGCCATTTTATGAAAGTACGCTGCATCACCGAAGCTCCGGGAGGCATTATCATGGCAGGAACGACCGAAGGATTACTCACTTTCTCTAACAACTTCGATCAGCCGGAAGAAATTAAATTCTACCGGAACGTACGAATACCGGGTGCAGCCACCAGTCTGGGAAGTAATGATGTGATGAATATATACACCGATAGCCGAAAGACAACCTATATAGCAACCTTCACCGGAGGGGTCAGCAAAGCACAGTCTTCCAATCTGCTCAGTGACAATATTGAGTTCAAAACCTATACCATCAGAGACGGACTGGCATCGGACCTTGCAGTTTCTATGATAGAAGACCAACAAAAAAATCTTTGGATTGTCTCTGAAAATGCTTTATCAAGATTCAATCCGGAACAAGAGACCTTTGAAAATTACGGAAGTAACTTCCTCCAACAAGAGCTCAACTTCTCGGAAGGTGCTCCTGTAACCAATGTCCGGCAGCAACTGGTATTCGGTTCAGACAAGGGTATCATCGAAATACATCCACAGGAAATAAAGAAAAACGATTATGTCCCTTCCATCGTTTTCACCGGTTTGAAAATACAAGGCAGTCAGTCACCTACCGGCATTGACGATCTGGAGGAACTACTCCTGACACCCTCGCAGAGGAATGTTACCTTTCAGTTTGCAGCACTCGATTATGTAGCTCCTCAGGAGATACACTACGCCTATCGGCTGGAAGGGTTGGAGACGGAATGGAATGATGCCGACAAAAACCGTTCGGCAAGTTACATCAATCTGCCGGCAGGAGAATACCGCCTGCAAGTACGTTCTACCAATAGTGACGGCGTATGGGTAAACAATGTACGTACATTAACCGTAAAAGTATTGCCTACCTTCTGGGAAACTCCCTGGGCGTGGGTACTCTACATTGTGTTATTCATCGCATTTACCAGTACCATTGTTTACATTCTTTTTTATATCTACCGCCTGCGCCATCAGGTAGATATCGAGCAGCAACTTTCGGATATCAAACTCCGGTTCTTCACCGATATATCGCATGAACTACGTACGCCTCTCACCCTCATAGCCAGTCCGGTAACGGAAGTTCTGGAAAACGAACCACTCTCACCAACAGCACGGGGACACCTTACACTCGTACATAAAAACACAGAACGCATGCTCCGTCTGGTCAATCAGATACTGGACTTCCGTAAGATACAGAACAAGAAGATGAAATTACTGGTAGAAGAGAGTGACCTCATCCCGCTTTTACAGAAAGTCATGGAGAGCTTCCGGCTGATTGCCGAAGAAAAACAAATTAAGTACCGGATGGATACCGATATTAAAGGATTGCATATGTGGGTAGACCGTGATAAATTTGAAAAGATATTCTTCAACCTGCTATCTAACGCTTTTAAATATACGCCTGCCGGAAAGTCTGTCATCGTCCGCGTCATTGCAGATAAAGAAAATGTAACCCTGTCCGTAGTAGACGAAGGAATTGGTATTGATCCCAACAAACAAAAATCACTGTTTCAACGATTCGAGACATTGGCACGCTACAACATACTACAGCCCTCATCGGGCATCGGACTATCCTTAGTCAGAGAACTGGTCGAACTGCATCACGGAACAATCGAAGTAGACAGTCAGCCGGATAAAGGAAGCCGGTTCAGTGTAAAGCTACCTCTACGTCGCGAAATATTCGAACAAGATCCTCAGGTAGAATTCATCCTTGAAGACAGTAATTTTTCAACTCCATGCGAAGCGTTACCGGAGCAGCCCACAGAGCCGGAAACGGTTTCTCCGCCTGAGGGAAGTATACCGGATGACAGCGAATCTCTTTCTATCCTCATTGTAGAAGACAACCGGGAACTACGCACTTTCCTGCGGAATATCCTCATAGAAAAATACACCGTAATAGAAGCTACCAATGGGCAGGAAGGCTTTGAACGTGCACTGCAAACCGTACCGGATATCATCATCAGCGATGTCATGATGCCGGTTATGGACGGACTTGATATGGTAAAGAAGATAAAGGCTAACCGGGATATCTGTCATATTCCAATGATTCTATTATCTGCCAAATCATCTTTGGACGACCGCATTGCAGGACTTGAACAAGGCATTGACGACTATATAACGAAGCCATTCAGTGCCACCTATCTCAAAACCCGTATCACATCGCTGCTTCAGCAGCGGCAGTTACTACAAGAGATATACCTGAATAATCTTTCGAAAGAAAAGAGACTACCGGACAAAAACGAATTACTCCCGACACAGCCGCAAGTAACACCTTTCGACGAGCAGTTCATGCAACAGGTAATGCAGTATATAGAAGAACAGATGGATAACTCGGAACTGACCATAGATGATTTTGCTAATAAATTGTTGCTAAGCAGAACCGTATTTTACCGCAAACTGAAATCAATCGTAGGACTGACTCCGGTAGATTTCATTCGTGACATACGTATCAAGCGGGCGGCACAACTCATTGACAGTGGCGAGTTCAATGTATCGCAAGTGGCCTACATGACAGGATTCAGTGATCCGAAATACTTTAGTAAATGTTTCAAAAAACAAATGGGAGTGACTCCAACCGAATATAAGGACAAACAGAAAGTAACGGTTGCATAAGTAGAAAATGGTGGTTACACTTCGTCTGTCCCCCTTTTCTACCAGATATTCCCCCGCTATACGGCCAAAAGCGCGTACTATTGCAAAAGAATATAAACCCTATTACATAAAGTTCATTTAAAACAAAGTAACAGATTATGAAACACCCATTTACCGGCGGCCGTGCCGGAAGAACAGTGGCAATAATCATAGGTATTGGTTTTACTACCCTCCTATCTGCACAGTTGCCTTATCAGAATTCCAACCTGACTCCCGAGCAGAGAGCTACCGACCTTCTACAACGCCTTACTCTTGAAGAAAAAGCATCACTCATGCAAAATGCTTCACCCGCTATTCCCCGGTTAGGAATAAGGCCTTATGAATGGTGGAACGAAGCCCTTCACGGAGTGGCACGTGCCGGACTGGCAACTGTATTTCCGCAAACCATTGGTATGGCAGCCTCATTCAATGACTCATTATTATATAAAGTATTTAATGCTGTATCTGATGAAGCCAGAGCTAAAAACCGGGCCTTCAACGACCGGGAACAGTACAAGCGTTATCAGGGACTGACAATGTGGACGCCCAATGTCAATATCTTCCGTGATCCTCGTTGGGGACGTGGACAAGAGACGTATGGAGAAGACCCCTATCTGGCAAGCCGCATGGGGGTAGCGGTAGTGAAAGGATTGCAAGGTCCGGACACAGCCCGTTATGATAAGCTGCATGCCTGTGCCAAGCACTTTGCCGTACACTCCGGCCCTGAATGGAACCGCCACAGCTTCAATGCCGAAAATATAGCACCACGCGACTTATGGGAAACCTATCTGCCCGCATTCAAAGTACTGGTACAGGAAGCTGATGTAAAAGAGGTCATGTGTGCCTACAATCGTTTTGAAGGCGATCCTTGTTGTGGCAGTAATCGTCTACTGACACAGATACTCCGCAATGACTGGGGCTTTAAAGGTATCATTGTATCCGATTGTGGAGCCATCTCCGACTTTTTCGGGAAGAAGAAACACAATACCCATCCCGATGCTCCCCACGCCTCAGCCGATGCTGTTCTGAACGGAACGGATCTGGAATGTGGCGGCAATTACCGGACACTACCCGAAGCGGTCAAGGCAGGACTTATCAGCGAAGAACAAATAAACACCTCTGTCAAACGATTACTGAAAGCCCGTTTCGAACTGGGTGAGATGGAAACAGACAATCACCCGTGGGCCCTCCCTTATAGTGTGGTAGATTGTCCCGAACACCGTCAGCTTGCCCTGCAAATGGCACGCGAAACGATGACTCTCCTGCAAAACAAAGACAATCTGTTGCCTCTGGATAAGAAAGTCAAAGTAGCCGTAATAGGTCCGAACGCCAACGACTCAGTAATGCAATGGGGTAATTACAACGGAGTACCTTCAAAAACAGCGACACTACTCTCGGCAATACAAGCCAAATTACCCGCTTCGCAAATCTACTATGAACAAGTATGTGGTCTGACGGACGACATCACACTCAGTAGCTTGTTCAATCAATGCAGTGATAACGGCAAACCCGGATTTTCTGCCAGTTACTGGAACAATAAGGAATTCAAAGGCACTCCCGATGCAACTGCTCAACTCTCCACTCCTTTCCGCTTTACCACCTTGGGAGCCACTGCATTTGCTCCGGGAATAGAACTAACCGGTTTTGCTTCCCGCTATCATACCGTTTTCCGTCCTGTTAAGTCGGGAAGTGCCATTTTCCGTGTTCAGACCAACGGCAACATTAAAGCATCCGTGAACGGAGAAGAAGTACTGGACCAGACCAATATCAAGAACCCCGAAAACTTATATACCCTGCAAGTAGAAGCCGGCCAAAGCTATGACATCGACCTGCAATTCACACAAATAAAAGACGGTGCTTACTTCAACTTCGACTTGGTAGAAGAGACTCCCCTAAACCTGAATGCCACACTTGCCCGGTTGAAAGATGCCGACGTGGTCATTTTTGCCGGAGGCATATCACCTCTGCTCGAAGGAGAAGAGATGAAGGTATCGGCACCGGGATTCAAAGGAGGAGACCGTACAGATATTGAATTGCCCGCTGCACAACGCAATGTACTGGCTGCATTAAAAAAAGCAGGTAAGAAGATTGTATTTGTCAACTTCTCCGGTTCGGCTATGGCACTGGCCCCCGAAGCCGGGAACTGTGATGCCATTCTGCAAGCCTGGTATCCGGGACAGGCAGGTGGAACTGCAGTTGCCGATGTATTATTCGGAGACTATAACCCTGCCGGACGATTGCCAATCACCTTCTACAAACATACGGAACAGTTACCCGATTTTGAGGATTACTCTATGCAAGGACGCACTTACCGGTATATGAAAGAAACTCCTCTCTTCCCATTTGGATACGGACTAAGTTATACTACTTTCTCTTATGGTAAAGCCCAAGCAGATAAAAATCTACTGAGCAAAGGAGATAAACTGAACCTCAGCATCCCTATTAAAAACACCGGGAAGAGAAACGGAGAAGAGATCGTGCAGGTGTATATCCGTCGCCCGGCAGACAAGGAAGGCCCGGCAAAAACACTTCGTGCTTTCAAAAGAGTAGAAATAGCCCAAGGGAAAACAGAAAATGTAATGATAGAATTGCCTTATTCGGCTTTTGAATGGTTTGATGCTACCACCAACACCATGCATCCTCTCAGTGGAGTGTATGAGATACTATACGGTAGCAGTTCCAAAGCAGAAGATTTGCATTCCTTACAAATACATGTGAAATAACAATAAAAGCAACTAATTCGCTTCGAATTAGTTGCTTTTATTATACTATTTATTCACACACACTTATGATAAGCCTACCATTAAAGGCAATTCTGCATGAAATCCATTATCCGTATTTACCATTACACGAAAAACTCCCTCTTTTGCGAATTCTACTTGATTAAAATTAACAATAAAATCGATTGTTTTAAAAGGGTTATTACCATCTATTCCACCTTCACTCGTTAACTTACCAGTTACTTCCGGAGCAATTATAGCTTCATTTTCATCTATTAATTTTATTGAAATATTCTCAAATATTTTTTCATCTTTCAACAATCGAAACTTACAAACCAAGGTAAAAGAATATTTAAATGGAAATGAAAGTGAGTTGATCATATTAAATGTACCAACAACAACCAATTTTCCCTGATAATTTTGAGCATTATCTGCTAATGTTAGAATTTCTATTTCCATATAAGGGTTATTTGCGTTCCATTACTTTAACTTTATTTTCCAATAAAGGAACCATTTCTAAATATTTAAATAAACATGCCAAAGGAGTCTTTATTTTCGAGATAGCATATACTCTTGGATTTAAGAAAATTGCCCCATGCCTTCCCGTAACTCCCTCATCCACGGTTAACTTTAATTTTCTTTTGGTCCTAATATAAATACTTATAGCATCAGCTTCTAAGATGTCATCTATCTCACAATGAAAATTCTCTGTACCTTCTTTCTTACAATCTATTCCATCACAAACTTTAACTATTTTAGAAAAAGAATTACGATCACATTCATAAAGCATCATTAACTCCTGCGTATAGGGATTTCTACGAAATCCTTTCCATTCTATCTTTCTAGCATGGGAGTCCGTATGCTCCGCATGTATAACCTCACCCTCTTTTATATATTTAGCCATTACGTTTCTCTAGTAATAAATTAACCTTGGATAAATTAAACGAAAACAAAGAAGTCAAATCCTCTACACTTTCTACATCTTTTAAATGTTCTGACAATTTTAATGCCAATTTTAATCTATCAAGAGTAATGTCATCTGATTCATCAATAATATATTCGCTTTGATTTTCTTCTATTTCTCTATCAAATGCATCTTCTGATAACGAGCCATCAAGCAACTCACAATATAATTTAAAATAATTCCTCTCTATAGTTCTATTATTAACAGCTTTAATAAGAAGGTTTAAAGCTTCTATATCATGATTTCCTAACAGTCTATTTAAGAAATCATTCTCATAAGATTTGGCAAAAACAGCATGAATCTTTTCATTATTCCCGACATCGGAAGTCAACACCCATCCGCTACATCCGGATGTACTGAAAACAGATGTTTCTACGCTATTAAAAGCTGAATCTGAATCTGAATTAGTTCTAAATGTAATTACATCTGCCATATTATATAGATTTTGGGTACAAAGTTAAACAGAATATTGAATTCTTTTGTTCAAAAGAGCTAATAAATGTTTTCTATATGCTGTATAACATCTCTAAATAGTATTTATCAAGATTATTATAATTTAAAAAAATTACTATTGAAAAATATAAATCACTCATATCTCAATATAATAATTCAATATTTGTTTGTAATCCAGTAAAATCCATATTAATTCTTTTTACTATCTCTCATTGAATAATTATTTATATTCTTTCCTTATCTATCTATTATTCCATCTTTTAAAATATCCTGCGATAATATTACAAATGTTTTATTAAGATAGATACATATCGACATATAATCAGCAAAAACAAACAGGTTCAGCACATTTTTTATCAATAGTAGAGACAGAATATTTATTTTCTTTATACTTCAAGTTTAACATCTAACTTTTAGAGAGAATTTGTATAGAATCAACACTTGTTTTCCACAACACCCTCAATCTCAAATTATCAAAACAAGCATTATCTTCTCTATGGGAAATATCCGAAGAGCTCTCTTACTACACTCCATAAGTTACATTTCAGTCTTCATAGTATTGATTAACAAGCCATTGAAAACATGCATTCTTTGTACTACAAAAGTACGTACTTAAGTATGTGTTAAATGTACACTTTTATACCCTAAAAGTACGTACTTTATGCATACAAAAGTGTACACTTTTGCATCTACAAAAACAGAAGTTAAAAATTCCCGTTAACAATGTTAATGGGAAATGATTCTTTTTCCCCGTTTCTCTATCCATATATAAAGCCATTTTAATGGCCTATACTTAAAAAGTCTCTTTGATACAATGGATTTTGCAACAGTTAATTTAGTAACAGTTTCTTTCCCGTATTTTTCTTCATCTGCCCTGGCAAGTTCTAAGGCCGAACATAGCAGACAATAGCCACATTTCAGATTTAAGAAAGAAAGGTCTTTCCAATCTTCCTCAGAGTCTATTTCTTCATAGTAGACTCTCAAGAAATCATAAACATTCCCGAACTTTTCCATATCTGTTTTCATCAGACAGGGACAATCATGAGTATCGGAAATCCATTTCATGGCATCTGATATATAGTGGAATGTTTCTTGTCTGAGTTGTCTATCCGTTCAAACAGTTCATGCAGACACATGATGCGAACCGCTTCTTTATCTGCTATTTTACAACACTCTGTTTCAGATATTTTTACTCGGAGATTCCGGATTGTTTCATCCTGTCGCTCAATACGTATCCACATCATGGCGATGACAGACAATAACATAAAGTATAATAGAATAGCTACTATGCCAACGATGTGAAGTTCTCCCGATAAAGAAAAGCGGTGCCTCATATTGTTTGTTTTTAAAGTTGGAAGTAGGCACAAAAAAACGCACCCAATTCAATTTAGTCCCCAGAGGTGCAGCAAACAACCCAGATAGCATAAACCGAACGGATGCGCATATCGTAGTTGTAGAACATACGAATGGCTGTTCGGTTTAACTTGCTATCTCTTTTAAGTTTGCTGCTTTCCGGGAGACGGTTAAACCAAATAATTATGTATGATACTCCATCCGGGAGTATCACTGCAAATATAGCGAAAAGAAAATACAATGCAATAAAAAGAAGCATTTATATGAGAGGTTTGAATATACTTCACCACAGAGGAACACAGAGTCTCATGTCGTTTTTTATTAGAAATTGTGGTTCTGTGTTCCCCTGTGGTAAATTTGTAATGGATTTGTTGTAGTGAGTTCAATACATTATTTCTCAAAAGCGATCTGAATTTTGATACGGTTATCCTGAATAAGATTACTTTCATCCACATTATCTAAAAAAAAGTCGTAGCTTTGCAATAACTTAAAAAACAGAATGATATGGTACAGCCGGACAAATACATACGGTTTGATTGGGCAATAAAGAGACTCCTCCGCCAAAAAGCCAACTTTGGTGTGTTAGAAGGTTTTTTAACCGTTTTATTGGGCGAAGAGGTGAAAATCATCGAGTTACTGGAAAGCGAAAGCAATCAGCAGACCAGTGATGATAAATTCAACCGTGTAGACATCAAAGCACGTAACAGCAAGGATGAGATTATCATTGTAGAGATTCAAAACACCCGTGAGCTCTATTATTTGGAACGCATTCTCTATGGAGTAGCAAAAGCGATCACAGAACATATCTCCCTTGGCGAACGCTATTATGAGGTGAAAAAGATTTATTCCATCAGCATCTTGTACTTCGACATCGGTAAAGGAAACGATTATCTGTACCACGGTCAGAACATCTTCACTGGAGTGCATACAGGAGACCGCCTTGAGGTGACCACTAAAGAGAAAGATGCCTTAGTACATAAGCTGCCTGCCGAAGTCTTTCCGGAATACTTCCTGATTCGTGTAAATGAATTCAATAAAGTAGCCGTCACTCCTTTGGAAGAGTGGATTGAATATCTGAAAACAGGATGTATCCGTGCCGATACCAAAGCTCCCGGTCTGGAAGAGGCTCGTGAAAAACTGATCTACTACAATATGTCTAAGGAAGAACGACATGCTTATGATGAACATCTGAGTGCCATGATGATACAAAATGACGTATTGGATGGGGCAAAACTGGAAGGACTCATAGAAGGGCGTATGGAAGGACGTGTAGAAGGACGTATGGATATGGCACGTAATTTAAAGAAATTAGGAGTCTCTACAGCTATTATCATGGAAAGTTCCGGATTGTCAGAGCAAGAAATAGAAAAATTATAACCAATATAAAGCTGCCTTTTTACTATAAAGAAGGCGTATACAAATAACAGGTTCTTTTATTCTTCTGATTTAAGATTTGCAAGTGCTCAACTCAATAGTTACAGACTTGAGCACTTGCGAAAGTTAAGAGCCTGTTTAAATTTTCTTCAAATAGGATTTTTCAGCTTCTTTTGAGTTTATTTCCGGTCTATTTTTCCGTTTTTAGTCGTCACATAGCCCGCTATGCTCCTCGTAAAAACGAAAAAATATCCTCAAAAATAACTCTCAAAAGAATGCTGAACAAAATTTAAACAGGCTCT
>NZ_CATJGZ010000098.1:0-42975 GCF_949740115.1 Bacteroides sp. 41_26 | reverse complement strand
GTCACCTGCTTTCCTTGGTTAACTTGTTTTAACTACAAAGATAATATTTCAACCTCTATTTATTATGATGCAAATCTAAAGGATAAACGCAGATTTTCGCAAAGGGAAATAAATGTATGATAAAGAACTACAGTCTTTTAATCTGGGTTCATCTGTGTTAATCCGCGTTTCATCAGATAAATATTACTCTGTGGAATTCTGTGTTACTCTGTGGTGAAACATATTCATTACCATACAAGAATAGACATCCTATGATAAAGGTGCGTTAGTTGAATATTTATTACATCAGAGTAAACGCCTTCCGTTGCCAACTCTGCTTTTCTAACCCCCGGCAAACTTTTGGTTGTCCCGGCTCCGGGGAGCAACGTCCTCGGCTCCGGGGAGCGCACCCTTCGGCTCCGGGGAGCAGTCTCCTCCCCGGAGCCGAGGAATATACTTTGCAATGTATTGATAAACAGTGGGTTGAAAAGGATGCTTTCCACCTCTATTTCCACGTTTTTACTCTGCCTATCTCTTGCTTATCAGAAATTAGTGTATTAAAATACTGACAAATGCTGCCCTTTAATCCTTGTTTTCCTGTCTCCTTTTCCTCACATCTCTGCCCTCATATTTGCAAATCGCATCTATCCACTCTTCGGTGAGCGCTTTCGATTCGTGCTTATCTAAATCGAATGCTACCATCACGGATGTGCAGATGCACTTTACCTCTCCGGTTTCTACATCGATCACCCGCTGAATGAGGTGAAAACTTTTTGTCCCGATCTCCGAAACAGCCGTTTGTACGGCAATGTGGTCCGATGCAAAGATCTGAGCCAGGAAGTCGGCCTCTATATGTACAACGACAATTCCATCCTTTTCCCAGTCCACTCCGGGGCAGACAGAGGCAAAATATTCTGTTTTGCCAAGATCATAGAATGAGAAGTAAACCGTGTTGTTGACATGACCGAATTTATCTACGTCATTGAATCGTAGTTGTATAGGCAGGGTGTGGCGAAACTTAATTTCTTCCATTTGTTTTCTCTTAAACTTTGTTATTACCATGCAAAAGTAGTATTTTTGCGCGTTACTCTTATCAGATATAAATCAAGAAATGATAGAAGATATTAAAAAAGCCTGTCAGGTGATGCAGGAGGGGGGGGTTATCCTTTATCCTACCGATACGATTTGGGGACTGGGCTGCGATGCGACCAATCCTGATGCAGTGCGCCGTGTGTACGAAATCAAGAAACGTGCAGACAGTAAGGCGATGTTGGTTCTGGTTGACTCATCCGTAAAGGTGGATTTTTATGTGCAGGATGTGCCCGAAGTGGCATGGGACTTAATAGAACTGGCCGACAAACCACTTACTATAATTTATTCGGGGGCCCGCAATCTGGCTCCGAACCTGCTTGCCGAAGATGGCAGCGTAGGTATCCGTGTGACCAGTGAGGACTTTTCCCGTCGTCTTTGCCAGCAATTCCGCAAGGCAATTGTGTCGACATCGGCCAACATCAGCGGACAGCCTTCGCCGGCCAATTTCAGTGAAATAAGTGATGACGTTAAATCACAGGTAGATTATATTGTAGGCTTTCGCCAGGATGACATCAGTCGTCCCAAACCATCGAGCATTATTAAACTTGATAAAGGCGGAGTGATAAAGATTATCCGTGAATAGATGAAGCAGTTGGTGGATTATATGGTGGCAGCGTTGGTGCTGTTGCTATGTTGCCCATTACTGCTCTATATTGCTATCCGCATTCGCATGCAGGGAGCGGGTAGCGTTTTTTACCAGCAAGAGCGGTTGGGAAAGGGAGGTGTCCCCTTTCGGATGGTGAAATTTCGTACCATGGTGACAGGTGCGGAAGATGGGACGCCGTTGCTTGCTGTTTCTGATGATCAGCGGGTGACAGCTTTTGGCCGGACACTGCGTAAACATCATTTGGATGAACTGCCGCAGTTCTGGAATGTTTTGAAGGGAGATATGTCCATTGTCGGACCACGCCCCGAACGCGCCTGGTTTGTACAACAAATATTGGAGAAGACCCCGGACTATAAACGGATATTTAACCTGAAACCAGGGATTACCTCTTTAGGAATGGTGAAATTCGGGTATGCTAACACGATAGAGAAAATGATTGAACGTTCCCGTTACGACCTTTATTATTTAGAACACTATAGCTTTTGGCTCGACGTGAAAATTCTACTGGCAACCGTCAGAGAAGTGTGGATCGGCAAAGGCATTTAGACAGAAATATGGAAAAAGAAAAGATTAGTCTGCTACAGCATTTTATTCATTGGCGTGAAAACAATATTAAGGAAAAGCAATTCATTCTTATCCTTAGTTTTCTGGTGGGCATTTTCACAGCGATTGCTGCATTGATATTGAAGTTCCTGATTCACTCGATACAGAATTTCCTTACCGACAACTTTAGTGCAACGGGGGTGAATTACCTCTATCTGGTATATCCGGTAGTAGGTATCTTTCTGGCCGGATGGTTTGTGCGGAACATTGTGAAAGATGATATCAGCCATGGAGTTACCAAGATACTCTATGCCATCTCCCGGAGGCAGGGACGCATCAAACGGCACAACGTGTGGTCGTCCACCATTGCCAGCGCCATCACCATCGGCTTTGGCGGGTCGGTTGGAGCGGAAGCACCTATTGTGCTGACAGGATCGGCCATCGGTTCCAATCTGGGAAGCGTGTTTAAGATGGAACACCGCACGCTGATGCTGCTTGTGGGATGTGGTGCTGCCGGTGCCATTGCCGGTATCTTCAAAGCGCCTATTGCCGGGTTGGTATTCACGCTGGAGGTACTCATGATCGATCTGACGATGTCCTCACTGCTACCCCTGCTCATCTCCGCAGTGACGGCTGCTACGGTCTCTTATATCACCACCGGCACGGAAGCGATGTTCAAATTCCACCTCGATCAGGCGTTTGAACTGGAACGTATCCCTTTTGTTATTCTGCTGGGCATCTTCTGTGGGTTAATCTCGTTGTATTTCACCCGTGCCATGAATTCGGTGGAAGGCGTCTTTGGCAAACTCAACAATCCTTATAAGAAGCTGGCCTTGGGAGGGGTGATGCTGAGCGTACTCATCTTTCTTTTCCCACCGCTTTATGGCGAAGGTTACGATACGATCAACCTCTTGCTGAACGGCACGAGCAATGCCGACTGGGATACGGTGATGAACAACTCCCTGTTTTATGGATACGGCAATCTGCTGCAAGTCTATCTGATACTGATTATCCTGTTGAAAGTCTTTGCCTCCAGTGCAACGAACGGAGGCGGGGGCTGCGGTGGTATCTTCGCACCTTCGCTCTACTTAGGTTGTATTGCAGGATTTGTCTTTTCACACTTCAGCAATGACTTTGCATTCTCAGCCTATCTGCCCGAGAAGAACTTTGCACTTATGGGGATGGCTGGCGTGATGAGCGGAGTGATGCATGCCCCGTTGACGGGGGTATTCCTCATCGCCGAGCTGACGGGTGGATATGACCTCTTTCTGCCATTGATGATTGTCTCCGTCAGTTCCTATCTGACTATCATTGTTTTCGAACCGCACAGTATCTATTCCATGCGTTTGGCAAAGAGGGGGCAGCTATTAACCCATCATAAGGACAGAGCTGTACTGACGCTGATGAAGATGGAGAATGTGGTGGAGAATGATTTCGTAACCGTCCATCCGGAGATGGATTTGGGTGAACTGGTTAAAGCCATTGCTGCTTCACATCGTAATATCTTTCCTGTGACAGATAAGAACGGTATATTGCTCGGCATTGTTTTGCTGGACGATATCCGTAACATCATGTTCCGGCAAGAACTTTATCATCGTTTCACGGTGAATAAACTGATGACATCGGCCCCTGCCAAACTGTTTGACACGGATGGTATGGAGCAGGTGATGCAAACCTTTGATGATACAAAGGCCTGGAATCTGCCTGTGGTGAACGAAGAAGGCAAGTATCTGGGCTTCGTCTCGAAATCAAAGATATTTAATTCGTACCGGCAGGTGTTGGTACATTTCTCGGAAGATTAGAATAATTATTCAATGTGCCAATATGCCAATGTGCCAATTGGCTGCGTTATAATAGAGTTGTAATATAACTGGGCTATTGTCACATTGTTGTATTGTCACATTATTATTTATGAAGAAAGAAGATTTAAGAATCGTTTATATGGGAACTCCCGATTTTGCAGTGGAGGGTTTGCGTTGCCTCGTCGAAGGTGGTTACAATGTGGTTGGTGTGATTACTATGCCCGATAAACCGGCAGGTCGTGGTCATAAAATCCAGTTCTCCCCTGTCAAACAGTTTGCATTAGACCATAATCTGCCTTTGTTGCAGCCGGAGAAACTGAAGGATGAAAGCTTTGTGCAAGCTTTGCGTGAATGGAAAGCCGACCTGCAAATCGTAGTTGCTTTCCGCATGCTGCCGGAAGTTGTCTGGAATATGCCCCGTTTGGGAACATTTAACCTGCATGCTTCTCTGCTTCCCCAATATCGTGGTGCTGCCCCTATCAATTGGGCGGTTATCAACGGTGATACGGAAACAGGTATTACCACTTTCTTCCTGAAGCACGAAATCGACACGGGAGAAGTCATTCAGCAAGTTCGCGTTCCGATTGCAGATACGGATAATGTAGAAGTCGTACATGATAAACTGATGATGTTAGGTGGCAAGCTTATAGTAGAGACAGTAGATGCCATTTTAGCAGGTACTGTGAAACCTATTCCACAGGAAGAAATGGCTGTAGTAGGAGAATTACGTCCAGCTCCTAAAATCTTTAAAGAAACCTGTAGGATCGACTGGAATCAGCCTGTAAAACGTATCTATGATTTCATTCGTGGCCTTTCTCCCTATCCGGCAGCATGGACCGAACTCATAAATCCTTCGGGAGAACCTGTTGTAGTGAAGATCTTCGAGAGCGAAAAGCGAATCGAAACTCATCAATTGCTTCCGGGTACGATTGTGACAGACGGAAAGAAATCTCTCAAAGTAGCTGTTACGGATGGTTTTATAGGCATTCTTGCTTTGCAGTTCCCCGGTAAGAAACGGCTTAGGACAGAAGAACTGTTGCGTGGTTACAAAATTACCGGGGATATGAGGATGAAGTGATTCGTAATGGAACAATAATGAAGGGATTTACGATTAGACGATTTACGATGTACGATTGGGATTAGTCTGCTTAACATCACTGAAACAGGCTATTAAAAGGTAACTTCAATCGTACATCGTAAATCGTCTAATCGTAAATCATCTAATCGTCTAATCGTAAATCCCTTCATTAATTAGTCTTCCGCAGTAGAAACTGCACGTCAATGAGTTAATAATATGGCTCCCATTAAAAATATTTCTCTTTTCTTTTGGCTCTTTCACTAAGATTCCTTTTCTTTGCCCATTATTAACTCTTTAAATGTGAATGCCTATAGAAACACGTTACGCTAATTATATCTAATCGCATACGTAATGAACACATGGAACAACAAGGCTGACGAAACGTTAGTCTCTCTCTATGCCGAAGGAGAGAATCAGGCATTTAATGTACTTCTAAATAGGTATAAGGATAAGTTGTACTCTTATATTTATTATATTGTACGCAACTCCGAGATGACAGAAGACATCTTTCAAGAAACTTTTATGAAGGCAATTATAACTATCCGTCAGGGACGTTACAATGAAAATGGTAAGTTCTCTGCCTGGTTGCGGCGTATTGCCCATAACTTGATTATAGACTCTTTCCGTCAGGAGAAATCAGAGAATTTAGTGTCCTGTGATGAGCCGGAAGTGAATATTCTGAATAATATCGGTCTGGCAGAAGGGACGATAGAGAATGCGATCGTAAATCGGCAGATATTGTCTGACGTACGTCGTTTGATGGAATTCTTGCCGGATGAACAACGCGAAGTGGTATATATGCGTTTCTATCAGGACCTCAGTTTCAAGGAGATAGCAGAACAGACAGGGGTAAGTATCAATACTTCACTGGGGCGTATGCGTTATGCTATCCTTAACCTTCGTCGCATGGCCGAAAAGAACGGAGTCGTTCTTACCGTTGATTAAATTTAACTAACTTGTTATATACTAAAAGGTTTGTTTCCTACGTTCTAAAGGAAACAAACCTTTTAGTGTATAAGGCCTATGAATAAAAAAACTACTCCCTCTCATCAACAGTGTCCCAAAGAAAAGAACTCGGTGGAAAGTAAGAGGCCCCGGGTCAGTGAACAAACGCTGGCTTTTCTACGTTCTTTTGCCGGTAACTATTATGTGGAACAACAATTGCCACAAGGGTTACAAGGGATTATTTTGGGATAAATTTGTTACTTCCGTTTATTCCCTCTACTTTTGTATCATTGTATTAAATTTGTAATAAAAACAAGCTCATGAAACCAATGATATCTCCTTCTATTCTCTCTGCAGATTTTGCTTATTTGGCGAAAGATGTTGAAATGTTAAACCGTAGCGAAGCCGACTGGGTTCATATTGATATTATGGATGGCGTATTTGTGCCTAATATCTCTTTTGGATTTCCGGTATTGAAGTATGTGGCTAAGCTAAGTGAGAAACCACTTGATGTACATCTGATGATTGTACAACCGGAGAAGTTTATTCAGGAGGTGAAAGCGTTAGGAGCTCATGTGATGAATGTGCATTATGAAGCATGTCCGCACCTCCACAGGGTGGTGCAGCAAATCCGGGAAGCAGGTATGCAGCCGGCAGTGACCATAAATCCGGCCACGCCCGTCGCAATGCTTCAGGATATTATTCGTGATGTATATATGGTGCTCATCATGAGTGTTAACCCTGGTTTCGGGGGGCAGAAATTTATTGAACATTCCGTAGAGAAGGTTCGTGAGCTACGTGCATTGATAGAACGTACGGGCTCAAAAGCTTTGATTGAAGTAGATGGTGGGGTAAACCTTGAAACCGGTGCACGTCTGGTGGCTGCCGGTGCCGATGTATTGGTGGCAGGAAACGCAGTATTTGCCGCCGAAAACCCTGAAGAGATGATCCACCGGCTGAAAGAGCTATAATTAATGCTCTTTGCCTGGCTGCATCGCTATCCTTTTTTACGCCTGTTATGCCCTTTAGTTGTGGGTATTTATTGTGGCGACGAACTTTTTTTCCAGAGGCAGTCCGGAAGGATTGCCTTTGGCGTTATTTTACTTCTCTTTCTGTCTTTCGGAGGGCTGATTTTCTTCTTTAACCGGAAGCATTACTCCGGACGTTGGCTCTTTGGGAGCTGCCTCCTTCTCTTTTGTTTTACTTTGGGTACCGGATTGATGAACCGGGAATTACGCCAGGCTGAATCTGTGTTTCCACAAAAGGAGACGACCTATAGGCTGATTGTTACGGAGCAACCGCAGGTGAAAGAGAAAAGTGTACTTTGCCGCGTACTGTTGATAGAACAGATTGATTCTGTTTCCGGGCGACTTGCTTTGGATCATAAAGCTCTCCTTTATTTCACTAAAGATTCCTTGAGCGAGCACTTGCGTAGTGGGGATGAACTATTGGTTTATACCAAACTTTCTCCTCCGGTGAATAATGGCAATCCGGATGAGTTTGATTATGCCCGTTTCTTGTTCCGCAGACAGGTGGCTGCTATTGGATTTGCTTACGCAGATAACTGGAAAGTGATTTCACGGGGTACCATGCGCTCTTTTCGTCAGCAAGCAATGGATTGCCGGGAGTCTGTTTTGTCTGTTTATCGTCGCCTTGGGTTTCGGGGAGATGATTTAGCTGTGCTTTCGGCTCTTACCATCGGTTGTAAGGAGGAGTTAAGTGAAGATATCCGCGAAACTTATTCCATATCCGGTGCAAGTCATGTGCTTGCTTTGTCTGGTTTGCATATCGGTTTTCTATATTTGCTGCTTTGTTTCTGTCTGCGATGGTTACCTGAGCGATGGCGGATGGTGGTTTTGCTACGTACTTTACTGATCCTTTTGTCTCTTTGGGCCTTTGCCTTTTTTACAGGGCTGTCTGCTTCAGTAGTCCGGTCAGTAGTTATGTTTTCTCTGTTTACTTTGGCGGGGTTGTCCGGGCGAACTAATTTTTCGCTGAATACTCTTCTGATAGCAGCTTTCTTTATGTTGCTTTGTCGGCCATCCTGGTTGTTTGATGTTGGTTTCCAACTCTCATTTTGTGCAGTGGCCGCTATTTTGCTGATACAACCTTGCATATACAGATTGATTCCTGTGGCGGGTTCCCGCATCGGGCGGTACATTTGGGGATTGATGAGCGTTTCTATTGCTGCGCAGATTGGCACAGCTCCACTGGTGCTCCTCTACTTTTCCCGCTTCTCTACCCATTTTCTGCTGACCAACTTATTGGTGATACCGTTGGTGTCGCTCATAATGTATGTAGCCGTCATTATGTTGCTGCTGAATCCTCTGCCTTTCCTGCAGGAACTTGTGGCGGCAGCATTGAGAGGGCTGGTTGGGGCGTTGAACAATTGTGTCCGTTGGATAGAGCAGCTCCCATGGGCATCTGTTGATGGGGTATGGGTATATATTCCGGAGGTTTTCGGATTCTATCTGGTTTTGATTTTGGGAGGATGGTATCTGTTTTCACGTACGGGAAAGCGTCTTGCTGTCTGTCTTTCCTGTATATTTCTTGTTTGTATTTATCATGTGTCGATGAGAGTCATCGACCGTCCCCGGCAAAGCATTGTATTTTATAATGTCCGCAATTGTCCGGTGGTTCATTGTGTTGCGTCCAACGGATCTTCCTGGCTGGCTTATGCCGATAGTTTGCCGGATGAGTCCCGGTTGCACAAGGCTGTTTCAAAGCGATGGAGCCGCCAGGGATTGAAGCCTCCTCAACCTGTTACTGCCGATTATACCTGCCCTGCATTGGTTTACGATCATCACCTTCTTTCCTTTTCCGGTTGCAGGGTTTGTGTGTTGAATGATAATTACTGGCGAAACAAAACGACCCTACAGCCGTTATCTATTGATTATCTTTACGTATGCAAAGGCTATGACGGACATTTGCGTGAATTGACCGACTTGTTTGTCATTCATAATGTGATTCTTGATGCCTCTCTTTCTTACCGTCGTTTACAGGCATATAAAATGGAGTGTCAGCAGCAAGGAGTTCATTTTATATCACTCTCAGATGAAGGTTCTACTGAGTTTTTGCTTTAAGTACGAAGAATTATCGTAATTTTGCCGGACGGTAATATGGCAATTGTGCTGATATGCCATGTGCCAAATTTAAGAATGATAAGCAAATAGAATATTAATCCATAAACAAGCGTGTCTGGTCATCGGCACATTGCCCATTGGCGTATTGACACATACATTATTATGCTGACTAAAGTAATAGAACAAGCTAAGATAGATCATTTCACAAAATGGTTTGAACGTGCTGATAAAATAGTGATTGTATCCCATGTATCTCCTGATGGCGATGCAATAGGATCTTCTTTGGGGCTTGCCCATTTTCTGGATTCACAGGATAAGACTGTAAACGTGATTGTACCCAATGCCTTTCCCGATTTTCTGAGATGGATGCCGGGTAGCAAGGATATCTTGTTGTACGACCGTTACAAGGAATTTGCTGATAAGCTGATAGCTGAGGCAGATGTGATTTGCTGTCTGGACTTTAATGCTTTGAAACGGATCGAGAAAATGGGAGATGCTGTAGCCGCTTCACCTGCCCGTAAAATAATGATCGATCATCATCTGTACCCCGAAGAATTCTGTCAGATTATTATCTCACATCCGGAAATATCTTCTACCTCCGAACTTATATTCCGGTTAATCTGTCGTATGGGATACTTCAGTGATATCTCTCTGGAAGGAGCCGAATGTATTTATACCGGTATGATGACAGATACCGGAGGGTTCACTTATAATTCCAATAATCGTGAAATATACTTCATTATTAGTGAGCTTCTGTCGAAAGGGATTGATAAGGATGATATCTATAGAAAAGTATACAACACTTACTCGGAGAGCCGTCTGAGGCTGATGGGGTATGTTTTGTCGAATATGAAAGTTTATCGTGAGTATAATTCGGCATTGATTTCTTTGACAAGAGATGAACAAAGCCAGTTTGATTATATTAAAGGTGATAGCGAAGGCTTTGTCAATATACCTCTTTCCATTAAGAATGTCTGCTTTTCTTGTTTTCTGCGTGAAGATACGGAAACCAGGATGATTAAGATATCTTTACGCTCTGTAGGAACGTTTCCCTGTAACAAAGTGGCTGCCGAATTCTTTAATGGCGGTGGCCATCTGAATGCTTCGGGTGGTGAATTCTATGGTACGATAGATGAGGCAAAGGAAGTATTTGAACGGGCTTTGGAAAAATACTCAGAGCAGTTGACAGTTAACAGTTGACAATTGACAATTGACAGTTGATAGCTACTATGTAGTGTGATAGCGCAGCTAATTGTCAATTGTCAATTGTCAACTGTCCACTGTCAATTGTTAACCGTCAACTGTCAATTAAATAACTAAATAAGTTAAAAGACTTGAACTTTCAACTTTTAACTCTCAATTTTCAACTAAATTACGGTACATTTGTACGGACATATAGTTAAGATACAGACGAATGAAGAAACTTATATTATTATTTATTTCCTTGTTGGCTCTTGGAGCCTTTTTTCAGGCATGTGATGACACGAAAACCTATGCTGAGATGCTCGAAGAAGAGAGAGACGGTGTCAATGACTTTATTAAAAAGAATAATATTGAAGTAATTACCGTAGAGGAATTCGAAAAGGATACGATTACAGAATGTGAAGACGGGTATCCGGTTCAGTATCCGGGCAAGAATCAGTATGTTGCCTTCTCTAATGGTATTTATATGCAGATTGTACAACGTTACGGGACTCCGCGTGCTGCATCTGAACCTTATCCCAGTCTTGAAGCTGCTCTTCCGTTTGAAACCGGTAACCTGATCCTTACCCGCTTTAAAGAAGTCGATATTTTAACCGGAGAACCAACTTCTGTTTCTAATGTGGATAATCAATATTATCCGCCTATGAATAATTATCCTACAGGGTTTCGTTATACGATAAGCGGAACAAGTATATACGGGCAGTTTATTCAGGAGCCGGGGCTTGATTCCGAATATTATTGGGACGTAACGATTGGCGGTCAGTATGGAACCTCAGTTCCTGCCGGCTGGTTGATGGCTTTACAGTATATTAAAGATGGAGCACATGTCAGACTGATTGTGCCGTCGAAGAGTGGACACTCTTATGCACAGCAGAAAGTATTTCCTTATTTCTATGATATACATAGATTCTCTATCTATTGATACTACACTGATAGAACTAACTTTAATTACCGATATTTAAATCCTTATGACTCTAATCAAATCTATCTCTGGAATCCGCGGAACGATCGGCGGAGGTGCAGGCGAGGGATTGAACCCGCTTGACATTGTGAAATTCACATCGGCGTATGCTACGCTGATTCGTAGAACATGCAAATCTACAAGTAATAAAATTGTAGTAGGCCGTGATGCACGTATCTCTGGCGAAATGGTGAAGAACGTGGTAGTCGGCACCCTTATGGGTATGGGCTGGGATGTAGTGGATATTGATCTTGCTTCTACTCCTACAACAGAGCTGGCTGTGACGATGGAAGGTGCTTGTGGTGGTATCATTCTGACAGCTTCGCACAATCCCAAGCAATGGAATGCGCTGAAATTGCTTAACGAACATGGTGAATTTCTGAATGCAGCCGAAGGCAACGAAGTGCTTCGTATTGCCGAAGCTGAAGAGTTTGACTTTGCAGATGTAGATCATCTTGGTTCTTATCGTAAAGATCTTACTTACAATCAAAAACATATTGACAGTGTTTTAGCACTTGATCTGGTGGACGTGGAAGCTATCAGGAAAGCTGATTTCCGCGTGGCTATTGATTGTGTGAATTCTGTCGGAGGTATTATTCTTCCCGAATTGCTCGAACGCCTTGGCGTAAAGCATGTAGAGAAGCTTTATTGTGAACCTACTGGTAATTTTGCCCATAACCCCGAACCGCTTGAGAAAAATCTGGGTGATATAATGAACCTTATGAAAGGTGGTAAGGCAGACGTGGCTTTTGTGGTAGACCCTGATGTTGACCGCCTGGCTATGATTTGTGAGAACGGTGTGATGTATGGTGAAGAATATACGCTGGTGACTGTAGCCGATTATGTATTGAAACATACTCCGGGTAATACAGTTTCTAATTTGAGTTCTACCCGTGCATTGCGCGATGTGACTCGCAAATATGGAATGGAATACAGTGCTTCGGCTGTGGGCGAAGTAAATGTGGTGACTAAGATGAAAGCTACCAATGCCGTGATTGGTGGTGAAGGTAACGGTGGAGTGATTTATCCTGCCAGCCATTATGGGCGCGATGCTTTGGTAGGTATTGCCCTTTTCCTGAGTCATCTGGCTCATGAAGGAAAGAAGGTGAGTGAGTTGCGTGCTACTTATCCTCCTTATTTTATAGCAAAGAACCGTGTGGATCTTACCCCGGAAATTGATGTAGATGCCATCCTTTCCAAAGTGAAAGAGATCTATAAGAATGAAGAAATCAATGACATCGACGGTGTAAAGATTGATTTTGCCGATAAGTGGGTACATTTGCGTAAGAGCAATACAGAGCCGATAATCCGTGTGTATAGCGAGGCTTCAACGATGGAAGCTGCCGAGGAAATCGGACAAAAGATTATGGATGTAATCAACGAACTGGCTAAATGATAATTCTTTTCTAAGATTATAACTTGAAGTGTAAATAAGCGGAGGCTGTTGCAAAGTAATATTTGCAGCAGCCTCTCTTTCTTTGTGCTCGTGTCGTTTCGGCTTGTCAGAAGTAGCGATATCTTCTCCTGAATAGTAATAGCAGCACCAGAATTCCTGCCAGGACGATGACGTACGGTACTACAGACCCGCTACGCTTTTGAGTTTCCTTTTCGTTCTCTTCTGTCCGGATTTGTTTCCGGAGGTACTGTGTAGTGTCCGTCTGTTGCCATTGTTCTTGTTGCCGGCTGCTTTTCGTGTGCTGCTTTTTTCGGGAGGTCACTGTGCGGGTGAGTTTTAAGCCTGTCGTGTCTTTTCGTATCATTAGTGTTGTCGCCTCGCTGAACGTCTCGATGACTTCGGTCTGTTTGTCGGTGCATTGGCGGGGGTTTCTCACCTCTTTCTGTGTGATTGCCATGATGGAGTCACGCTCTGCGTAATGCGTCCGGGTAAGCGCTTTCCGACTGCCACATCCCGATACTGCTGCGAGTAGCAATAACACACCGATACGTTGTGCCGTTTTCATACCATTACCTCCGTTTCCTTCAGCCACTTTCGTACGTCAAAACACGGACAGGCTTTGATGTACTCTTCAGGTTCGATGTGTCCGTTTCCATTCAGATCGGGCGATGTATCGCGATGCCCGATGACGTAGCGTATGGCAGGATACTGCTGTTGCAGTTCGGTGATGAGTTGCTTCATGGCTTGTTTTTGTGTCGGTGTTCTTGTGTCTGTGGGTTGTCCGTTGGTGTTCAGACCACCTACGTAGCATATTCCGATACTTTGCCGGTTCCAACCGTAGCAGTGAGCACCCTCTTTTTCTATGGAACGGCCCTTTTCAATGGTTCCATCCAGGCGGATGACACAGTGGTAACCTATCTCTTTGAATCCGCGTCGGCAGTGCCATTGGCCTATGTCGGCTGCTGTAAAGTCCACTCCGCTACGTGTAGCGGAGCAGTGGATGATGATAGAGTCTATTGTTCTCATGCGTTTTGTGCTATTAAAAGGTTTGTACTAAAGAATGGGGAGGGTTAATATTCCGATGGTGGTTGCCGGTTGGGGCATCCCCGGATAAAGCAGCGTTTTGCTTCCAGTTCCTTGCAAGTTATTTCTGCTTCGTGACAGCGGTTTATCCACTCTTGCTTTTCGGTTTGTTCTTTGTGCAATTCGTTGTACAGGGTATCTATGCGCGTATCCCGTTGCACTATCCGCTCTTCGAGCCAGTTCACCTGTTGACGGTGGTTTTCATTTTCAAGGCTGTTTACTCCAGCCTCGCTTCTGCGTGCTTCCGTCTTTCGGTTCACCAACCAATTCAAGCCCCATTTGATGGCTTCCATCCCGCCCAGGGCGGAGATGAAAGCCAGAATGTCAGAACTGGTCATAATGGGCTATACGCTGGGATCTTCACCTTCGCCTTCGCCACCACCGCTGTCACCGTCGGGTTTTTCGGCGTTGATACGGTCTACATCTTTCAATACCAGCCCGTCGGTACGTGTGCTGGTCGAAGTACTCAGGCGGATTTCGCTATCGGCGCGAAAACAGATACGTAGCCCTCTGATGTCGGCAGCTGTGAAGTCTTCCGGGAGGTCTGTTCCCTTGCTTTGTGCGGCGAGGAAGAAGTAGCCCAATCCGTCGATGTTCACTGTGCGGCCTGTCAGCAGCAGTTTTTTCAGCAGTGTGCGGAAGTCTTTCAACACACTGATTGTTTCTCCTTCACTGACACCGGCATTGCTGCTGATTTCTTTGGCGATTTCGTTCAGCGTAGCCGAGTTGCTGTACTGATAGGTGATCTGCGGATACGTCTTTTTAGGCGAGTTCTTGTCACTGAGATCGGATAGTCTTGTTACTTTTTTGAATAAGATAGCCATGATAAGCTCCTTTCTTTTTTAGTGATACAATCGTGATACTTTGTGTTCTCTGTTATTAATAACACTACAAATATAAGCATGTTTGAGGGGAGTAAGAAGGACGGGTGATGATACCATTTGTTTGCATGTAACTTGTTGATATTTAGATTGTTGTGTGGATTAATTGTTGCTGAGGCACACTGCGTTTCCCCGTGCGGGTAACGAGTCGGACAGAATGGATCATAAGGGCGGTGATAATTAAAGGGAGAAGTACTATGCAGATAATAGAGCAGCTAACTCTCAACTGAATAAGAAGGGAGGTATTGAATGGCATTAAAGAGGGAGAGGAGGGAAGAATGGAGAAGGGAAAATTGAGAATTTAGAAGGGAGGTGTACTGCCACAGCGCAGCCCCTTCTCCTTTCTCAACTCTCCCTTTAATACTTAGTTCTTTATCACTTTGTAAGCTATTCGTTGCTTACCGTTGCTGAGTACGAACAGATAGATGCCTTTAGGGTTATTTCCGATATAAATGCTGTTTTCTGTTTCCAGGCGTTGCTTGTTTGTGTAGACAAGGCTACCATTCAAAGATACTAATTGCAGAGTCCACAGATCGGTGGAGGTGCTGTTAGCGTTGATATGCAGATAATCGTTGGCCATCCATATGTTGAAATCTTTTGTTGCTATCGGCGTTTCTCCGATTCCGGTGGGTACAGGCTGCAGGAGTGCAAATACCGGTACATAACCATAGTCTTTTGCCTTTTCGGCGGAGACGTTCACCACACCTTTCAATGGTGTATATCCCGGGGCGGAAATGGTGTAAGAAACATCTCCTGCTATGACATCCGTAAAGGTAACCTGCCCATCGTCTAATGTTGGTAGTTTTCCGTAACCTTCGAGGTTGACGGTGGCGCCTTCCGGCATGTATTGATAATCATAGCAATCACCTAACTGGAAATAAACGGTGTAGGTGTTGGCTGTCTCTTTGGGGAGCGTCAGGATGATGCTCTGACTCTCTTCGCCTATTGTTACGGATTGGCTGACGGCTTTGTATCCCTCACACCAGGCTCGTACCTGATAGACTCCTGCCGGGAAGAAGGCGGATATGTTACTACTGTTGTCAGAGTAAATGAGCTTGTCGTCCTGGTATACGACAATTTCAATGCTCTCGTCTATGTGTTGCCTGTTTTCGTCCTGAACATCCACGTATAGGCGTTGGTAGGTGCTGTAGTCGAGCACCAATTCCTTGCTGGCAGGGAGTGTGATGGTGCCGGATATTTCTTTGCCTTCGGGTACGTCTGTGCGATAAGTATAGGTTCCTTCGGGAAGTTTAACCGTTGTTTCGCCTGCGCTGCCTTCCGTCTCAATTCCGTATCTCCCGGCGGAGATTCCGCCATTATAAAATATTACCTCACAATATCTGTTGCGTCCGGGCATCTCTTTTACCTTAATGGTGAGTGACGCTTCTTTCGCCTCTTTGTGTGTTAAAGTTACAGTTTGCGGTTGGTCTGCAACGATGAATTCTGCAGTTGATATGCTTGCAGTGTAAGAATAATCGTCTTTGAATTTGGCAATATACTCTCCGTGAGGCAGATAAATATTGATAAAGTTACCATCTGTATTTGCATAAAGCAAATAGATGTATGCGTCTTTGTCCTTATGCGTGCTGTGGCAGATGCGAATGGAGGAGTTGTCTGCTATCAGTGGCCATGTTGTGCCGTTTTCATCAACTACGTTCAACGCCACTTTCTGGTAGTCCGCAGTCGATAATGTGATTGTTTCAGTTTTATCCGTATCCAGTTTCACTAACGTTGCGGATGTATTAATACGTTGGTTCTGTACCATCTCAAGGCTATAAGTGTAATCGCCGGCGGGCAGATAATAAGATCCGGTGAATCCGTCTGTGGGATTTCCGTTGAATAAGGTAAGCGTATATTGGTCTGCTATTGCATGGTTAACTAAGGTGAGTTTTGGGATACCATATCCATATTCTCCTCTGAATTTCTCCAACAGGTCACCGTTTACTTTGAATGCCAGTTTCTTGTAGTTTTCAAAAGAGAGGTCGAACTGTATATTTGCTCCGGCTACCTCAAACGAGCGTTGCTGTGTTACGTAATCTGTGAGATTCACTTTGCATGTATACGCACCATCGGGTAGATGCAGCTTGATTACTCCTTGCTCGTCTGCCGTATACATATTCGTATTGTCTCTCGTACTTATTGCAACGCCTGCTCCCGCCATCGGGTTACCGGTTCTGTCGATCACGTTGATGGTGACCTGATGGTAATCGTTTTCGTTGAGTATGTAGATCATAGTCATATCTTCTCCGGCTACCGTAAACTGTTGTTTGCTGATACCGGGGAACGACTCTTGCGTGGCCCGGTCGATGATTGTTGCCGATATTTCATATGTACCATCCGGCAGGTAATATCCGTGATCTGCTTCGTAACCGTATACCATCCCTTGTTCGATCGCATTGACGGAAATATCCGACAGTGCATATTTTTCGATGTCACTCGATGTAAACGTCACTTTACGATAATCGTCAAAGGAGATGGAGATCGTTTCGTGTTGACTGACGTGTATTTTTCCCTCTCTGATAAACATGTCCGGATAATGGACTTCATATGTATAAAATGAATCGTCGTCCGATTTTCTTAAAACGGTGGAATAGAGTTTGGTCTGTTCATTGTACGTTACAGTATTGCCTGCTATCATTACACTCAGTTGGTCGGGGGCTGTCATGAAACTGCCGGGGGTAATGTTCAGACTGATGCGGAAGTACCTATCTTTGTAAGAGATCTCCTGTATCATATCCTGGTTACCTACTACCATTTCTCCTTCGAGAGGGCTATAACCCTGTTCGTCTGTCCCGATCACTGCCAATACGCGGTAAGTATAAGTGCCGGCTGTTGCTATATACGCCACTTCTCCCTTTGCATTCGTCTTTTGCCCGTTCCAGTAGTTGTCGGAGGGAATCAGTTGGCTCACGATTGCCTCTTTTGCCGGAAGCCCGTCCATATCGAGTACGCGGACGGTGACTTTCTTGCCCGTTTCGTAGCTGAACGTTTGCTCGATAGGAATATCTGCTAAGATAAGTTCCCGGTAGATGGGGATGTAGTAGACATCTTTGCCTGTTACTCTTGCGCTGATTTTATAGCTGCCTTTGGGCAGATAGATATCGGTTGCCTGGGCGGTGATGGCCTGTTCGTAGGATTGCTGTGAGCCGGATGAGATGGTTATTAGTCCGGGGCATAACGCATTGGCTTCGTCTTTGATGGCTACTGTCATTTTTTGTTTTCCGGCCAGCGGGTTGTTTACTTCCATTCGGCCGTCAGTCAGCTCTTTTACGTCTATTGTGCTGACGGAGGTCACTCCCGAAACGTTCCCGGTAAGTTCCCAATACAGCTGTTCGCCCTTGTAGAGAAAGCTGAAGGTACCGCTGTCCGTCCATTTTACATCAATATGCGTCTTTTCGTAAAGGGAGTTTTTGTCGGGAAAGAGGTCTATGCCTGTGAACAGGGAATACTGTTCGGGTTCCAGTCCTTTCAATGCCAGAGTGAGCCAGTAATAGCCTTCGAGTTTTACAACAACGGGGGCATTGTCGCCATTCCATACGAGTTCCAGGTTTTCATTCACCCCTTGTATCTGCATTTGCAGGAAGTTCAAACTGCTACGCTTGACTACAAACTTGCCGTTTGCGTCTGTGGTGTAATCTCCTGCTCCGTCGGAACCGATTCCGCCGATGGTTGCTTGCAGCCCTGGAATGGGCAGGTCTTTGCTGTCTGTAATTAGTACGGTCATGTCTTTGGCCCACGTACAGACGGTTACCAGGCACATCAGGCCCACTAATAGTAAGCTTCGTTTCATAATATAAAGTATTGTTTGTGCTTCTCCAGTTCCTATAAAAGCGTTAAAATAAATAAAGCGTGGAACTGCGTGCTATTTATAGTAATCGGAGGTCCTAGGAAAACCCATGCATACATACATAAACAGACAGCAGACCCACGCATGAACGTGAGAAACTACTATGCCATTCTTTGTATGCATTTGAAAATTTCCTAGGTTTCCGATTGCAAGAAAGAGCATAACGCTTCAATAATGTTTTTTAATAAGGTAGGAATGTGACGCTTCGTATTCCTGTCTGCAAAGATATAAATATATAGTAAAGTAAAGAGATATTCGGACCGATTATTTTGTTGACAGTTGAGGATTGGTGGCTGGCTGCGTAGGGTGATACATCGGCTTTCCTCGTTGGCAGGGGAAGCTGTGTGATAATGTGGTATGCGTTTTGGTTTATTAAATTGTGCGGAAATGAGGCAAATATGAATGAACTTAAAAGCCTTGCAAGCTACGGGTTGATATTCTCGCAGTTTGCAGGGCTTATGATAAAACAGGTCTTTTTCCCGTCTTTATAGATTGGCTATCTCTTCGGAAGTCAAACCGGTGATATCAGTAATCGTTGCGTAATCCAATCCTTTATTTTTCATCTTTCGGGCATTAGAAAGACGCTCTTTTTCTGCCCCTTCTTCCAAGCCTTCCTGTCTTCCTTCCTGTCTTCCTTCCTGTCTTCCTTCCTGTCTTCCTTCCATTCTTCCTTCCATTCTACCTTCCAATTTGGCTGAATCGATGACATCATTCTGAATCATCACTGCATTCAGATGTTCGTCATAAGCCAAGCGTTCCTGTGGCGTCATGGAGTAGTATTTCAATTTCTCACGTGCTTCTTCCAGGCCGGGAGCTTTGGTATCAGGACGTATCACTCCGCTTTTCAGGTAGCTCATCCATTCCTCCAGAGGCGTAACGGCTGCCTGGTCGAACTCATTGACGCGGATAAGAACATATTCCGGGAAAATATCGGCAGGCATACGTGTCACAATCGCATTCTTTTCCTTGACGTTGACTTGCAGCTTGTCGCCGGTGTGTACACCGATAAAGTTATTTTGTCCGTAATACAGATAGTCACTGCCGATGCCTATGTCGAAGTACAGAATGCTGATGGAATAGATCTTCTTTACATGATAGTATGCCTCGCCCAGCGAGATATGCTCGGTGATGGCTTTGGCCACTCCGTACAGAATGCGTTCCAGATAGTAAAGTTCGCGCGTGTTTTGTATCTCGATGATGATGATTTCGTCTTTACTGTTGCGCGCTTTGATGTCTACGCGGTTGAATTTATCGTCAGCAGTCAGTTGGTTACTTTCGCTTTCGAGTATTTCCATGATAGTCACTTTTTCCTTTAGGAATACGGTGAGGAAACCTTCGAGAACACCAAAGTTTGCCTTTTGACGTAGTAGGCGTTTAATGGCCCAGTCAAAGCGTATGTATCTATCTTCCAAATAACTTTCCATAATGATTCTCCTTCCTTCTTTATTTAGAGCAAAACAAAGGTATGGCTTTTACTTTGAAAAACAATGCGGACCGGACGCATTTCTTTGTTGATAAATAATTTGTTAATAAGCCAATGTGTTTTCACCATAGAGTCGCACAGAGTTCCACCGAGTATTATTTATCTGATGAAACGCGGATTAACACAGATGACCCCAGATTAAAAGACTGTATTTCTTTATCTTAGATTTGTTTCCCTTTGCGAAAATCTGCGTTTATGCGTTTCAATAAAGATTTAAACTCTGTGGTAAGTTTTGCTCATGTCTTATCAGGTATGAATAATTAGCCAATATGCCAATGTGCCAATATGCCAATGCCATGCGGTATACAGCGCAGCCAATTGGCACATTGGCATATTAGCTCATTATCATACTGATTTGAATAATGTGCTGTGCTATGCGTATGGGTTGCGTTGTACTTCTTTCCGCCAGCGCCAGAAGGCTTTGAGCAGCCCTTCCTCGCTGATGGACTCTATGTGATAACGCTCTATGAAGCATCGTACGGATTCGGCGTACGAGATGCCTTGTTGGCGGCGGTCGGTGAGCATGCGGTCAAAGAGCTCGGCGTGAAAAAGGTGTTGTACGCGGCTTTCAAAGATACGGATATTGCTTTGGGTGAGATAATTATAACTTGTGGGCGACTTTCCCCGGTGTGGATTGGGAAGGCGCAGGCAAAGATTTCCGGCCTCTCGTGCCGGCGCGTTACAGGGGCGTTTGCCGAGCAATTCGTGCAGGCTGTTGCTGAGGTAACTACGGGGTGGCAGGTGGATGACGCCTTTGTCGGTGACGTTGGCGAAGTGTCCGTACAGGTATTCCGCCAGAAAGGGTTTGAGTTGAAATCGGATGGTGTAGTACATACGTGTGTGGTGTTAAGTTTTATGTATATGATCGTTTTTCTGTCGATACGTGTGCTTTGCCCGGCTCCGGGGAGGGCTTTGCTCGGCTCCGGGGAGGAATGTTCTCGGCTCCGGGGAGGAGGGTGTCCGGCTCCGGGGAGGAAACGCTATTCAGGTGAGGGCCTCCTGAGGGCTTGTAGGGCGTCTTCGTCTCCTTCTTGGGCACGCCGCTGCACTTCGAGATAGGCTTCGTAAGTGATGCCTTTTGTTGGGTTATTTCTTAGGATTGTCCGCGTTTCGTTCCTTTTGCTGCGTTCTATCTCCTGGTTTCGCTGGTCTGTGTACTGACGAAGCCCGGACATGATTTTCATAGGATCGATGGCACCGTAAAATTGTCCGTATTGTCCGATCTTGAAACGGGCTATGTAGAGGCAGATATCTCCGGCGGTAAGCATGGGGTAGGCGGCGAGGATGAGTTGGGCAGTTTCGTGCAGCTGTCCGGTGGTGAGTTTGGTGCGTACTTCAGTGAAGTCGTTGAGGCTTCCGAGTTGTATTTTTAACCACTCCAGCGGAGCTGTACGTGTGTATAGCCGTGTCAGTAATACCAGTGTAGGGTTGGCAGGGCGTACGGCAAGATCGGCAGGGGTGAGTCCTCCGGATAACAGGCGGGTTTGCAGGTCGGGATTGTAAGCAGTAAAGAACTGCTCAGGTTTCGGGTATTTCAGGTAGAATGCCTGTAGCCTTGAGCTGTTCGATTCGTCGGCGGGCATCGTTGCTGACGGTAGTGCCGAGTGCAGTAATTGTATCAAGCCTTCGCTGTCGGCTTTCTTCACGGTTTGTTGTAGCAGGGGTTTCATGGCTTTGGGGGTATTTGTTTTGTTTTTCCAGTTGTTGGCGTAGCCAGTTGGCAAAGTGTTGGCGGAAGTCACAGACGGACTTGTCGTTGTTGCCTTCGTTTTGGAGCTTACGGCAGAATTTTTCCAGCCACTCATGCAATCTATCCGGGTCCAGGTGGTGATTCATGCAGAGGAGCTCCATCCACGACTGATTACCGACGGACTGTTTATAAGCCAGAGCGAGTGGTTGGGGGATGTTTTCGTTTACTGTTCTTGTTTTGCTTGCCTGTTCCTGTTCTTTTTGGGTTTCCTCTTCCTTTTCCGGTGTCGGGGAGGGTGAATGAGGGGGAGTGTGTGGGACAGGCTGTCCGGTGTCGGTTCTCATTTTCTGAATGTTGTTTAGTACTGTAACCGGCAGTGCTGCACGCACTTTGTCGGGCAGGTTGTCGAAATCTTTCAGTGCGGAGAGTTTCATGGAGGGGTTCATGGCATTTTGTGTAAGCCAGTGGGTGATGATGATGTGTTCATGGATCATGATGATTAGTTTGAGCTCTTCAAGATTCTTGATGCAACGGCGTACAATTTGGGCACTGGTGTTGCAATCGTAACCGATGCGGCGTACGGTGAGTCCGTAAATCCCTAACATGTTTGTAGCGGGATTGGTGAGTAGATAGATCCAGATGAGCTTTTCGGTGGCTGTGAGTGGTTCAAACCAGCTTTCACCCCAGATGCGGGTGTTGAGATATCTTCTTATTTCCATAATGGGTTGTGTTTTAGTTAGTTCATGGTGTCTCTTTCTTTGCATATTTTGCGGTAGGCATCTATGACTAAGTGAGATTTAGGGCCGATGATACGCCCGCTCAGGGTGTTGTAAACGGTCTTTACGGACACTCCGGCTTCTTGGGCCACGCGTTCTTTCCAGCCTTTCGAGGGGAGGGGGAGAAGTTCTTGCTGCTTGACTTTTTTCTTCATGATGTTTGTGCTTTAGGAATTAATGGTTATCTTTGTCGTTTGGAAGGGAGAGCTAATAGGCTGAAAACCCTTCTGGTTTACAAAGTAACACAAGTTAATTGATTAAAACAAGGAAAATGTCGGAAAACTTGATTTTCTTAGCTCAGAATCTTGTGCTTCTCCGAAAGAAGAACCAAATGACGCAGGCGGACTTGGCCGGAGAGTTAGGGGTAAAGCCCAATACGATCTCCAATTATGAGAACGGAAACAGTATGCCCGATCTGGATACCGTGCAAAAACTGACAGGAGTATTTCACATCCCTGCAGACTTGTTGCTTTATACCAAATTGACTCCTGAGGTGCTGGCTGCACTGCATGACATGAAGGTAGAGGTGATACGGCAAGCTGCTAAGACTGGGCATTCTACAGCTGGCATGGCACTGGGCGGTCTTGGTGGCGCTCTTGCCGGAGGGATGGCAGCGGCGGTAGTAGGGGGCGCAGCTTTGGTCCCGGGTTTTCTTGGCCTGACCGGTGCAGCTCTGTTGGGCAAAACTATCTGGAAGGCGTACTCAAAGAGCGATGAAGTTGTAACGTCTCCCGATCCGGAGAAAATCGAACTCGAAGCAGAGCCAACGAACCGGATTGCCGAAGATGCCGGTTCTTATTATAAGGAATGCGAGCCCAACCCTGTCAGCCCGGAGGCAGCAGAGTGCGCCCGCCTGAGGGAAGAAGTGCGTCGCAAAGACGAAATGATCATGGAGTTGTCTCGTGAAATAGGCAAGCTTGAATATAAAATAGAGCTGCTGAAGGGGGAAGCAGAATAATATGACCCAGGATCAGATAATGGCCGTATTATTTTCATGTGCCTTATTTTACCAAATAAACACCTTTTTCTACCAAATAAACACCAATTTAAACAGACGCTAAAAAACGTTATCAATCCCTTTCTCTTTTCAGGTCTTATGTAGTACTTTTGCTGTAAGTATATAATACATGCAAAACAGAGCGATATACCTCTTTTTGAGGGTATATAGTTTCCCCGCTTATAGTTAAGGATTACCTCTTTTCCGGGAAATTCACGGAGGATAAAAACAGACAAAAGACCTATGAGGAAGATTCAGTTTTTGTTGGCAACATGGATGTTTGCTATTGTCACATGTGGCGCGATGCCTGCCTATGCACAAGCCCAGGCACAAACCCAGGTGCCCACCAAAGCACAAACCAAAGCAGCGGAGAAAGCCGGAAAAGCAAGAGCCAAGGCTTTAAAGAAAGAAGGATGGATGACGGACAGTGCAGAACCGCTGGAGATCATTATCATGCATCATCTGCTGAAAACTGATAATTATGGTGGCACAGGCGAAGAATATGTAGGAAACGCACAAGCCGTGAAAAACATCACATTGGGAGGGCGTATGGCACGTTCGGATGCACGTACCCAATATGCCGACATGAACAAAGCCATTGTAAAAGGACGTATCAACGACTCTTCAAAGTCCATCTCCGATGAACAGGCAGAAGCTTTTGTGGCCACCTATGAAACCATGGTGATGCAGGAGTTTGACGGCGATCTGCGTCAGTCATATACCATCTACCGCCCCATGAAAGACGGAAAGTATGAAGTACGTGTTTACTTCTGGCTGGATGCAGACAGGGCTTCTCAGGCACGCATCAAAGCTTTGCAGCATGCGGCGGCCGAAGCCAAACTGTCACAGGAGGTGGCGGACAGCATGTCAAAGTTTATCAAAGACGGATTCAAGAAAGAGACTCCTGCCAACTAACTCAAAGCCCCTATTCATGAAGTATCTTCTCTATGTACTGATCATTTGCTGGCTACCTGTAGCAGTGAAAGGGCAGAGTGTTTCCGAAAAGATGAAGCGCTATCAGGACGATTCGTCTTACAAGTGCGGCAAAGCCTGTGCTTCTTCCTACGAAGAGGCAGACCGTGCAGCACTCGAAAACCTGGTCAGCCAGATCTCCGTATCCGTCAGTGCCTCGTTCTCCGAGAGCGAATCACAGATTGACAGCGGAGACCAAACCGATTACCAACGCAACATTGACAGCCGGGTGCGTTCCTTCTCTTTTGGGACTTTACCCAACGTAGGGCAGATTATCGACGAAAGCAATCCCGATGAAGTCTGTGTGCTTCGTTATGTAAAGGTGGCCGAACTCGAAGGGATCTTCAAGGAACGCGAAAACAAGATACTCGACTTCATTGCATCGGGCATGGAGGGAGAGAAGAGGTTGCAGATTGATGTGGCCTTGCGTTATTATAACTGGGCACTGACCCTGCTCATAGCCCATCCTAAATCTGTGTATCAAGAGATAGATGGGAAACGTACCAATCTGAAAGTGTGGCTGGATACTAAAATAAACAATATCTTCAATACGCTCAAAGTCGGGATAGGGGAGTGTACGGAAACCGATAATCCCATTGACCGGTATGACCTCTGCCTGCACTTCTCATACATGGATCAGGAAGTGTCCGATCTGGACTTCCACTACTTCAACGGCGAACGCTACGTAGGTCCGTGCAAAGTTCACAAAGGCATGGCGATACTCAACTTCGAACGTCTGCCCCAACGCGAACTGCGTTTGCGTTACGACTATAAGTTCGAGAACCAGGCAAAGAACTTCGACCCCGAACTGCGGGCAGTGTTGGAGACGGTCGATCCGCAGAACTTCCCTAATGCCTCCGTCAGCCTGCCGGTGAAAGACGATAAGAACAAGCCGGTTGTTTCGGCACAGGTCAGAATGTTGGAGGCCCGGGTGAATGCCGCCTCCAAAGCTGCTGTAGCCTCCATTGCCCCTCCCATCGTGGCACCGGACGTGGTGCGCCTCAAACTGAAACCATTGGCAAACAGTGCCGACTTTGCAGGTATCATGAAACAGGTAGAAACGGCTGTACGGAACGGGACCCTCGGCGAAGTACGGGCGCTTTTTACTTCCGAAGGCTATGAACTGTTTGACCAGATGTTGAGTATCGGCAACGTATCCGTAGTGGGAGAACCTGTATATACCTTTTATGATAGTGGCGGCCCTTATATAATAGGTAAGTCGCTGCCACTGAACTTCAAGTTCAAAGGGCGTGGCAACTCCTTTATGGAAGATGTCGCCTTCCGGTTCAACAAAGAACATAAGATTGCTTCTGTAGCCTTCACACTTACCAAACGCGCCGAAGACGACATCTTCAAAGCTGCCTCCAAATGGGGCGAAGCCTCCCGGTATGCCATTATGAGCTTTATGGAAGATTATCAGACGGCTTATGCCCTGAAGCGGATTGATTACATAAAAAGCATCTTCTCGGACGATGCCATTATCATCACCGGTGTGGTATGCCAGGCGGTAGGTAAGGGATTCTTTCAGGAAGGAGCCGATCCCTTGCCGGGCGGTAAAGCTCCCACTGTGCGCTACAATCGCTATACCAAAGGAGAATATATTGACAAACTGCAACGGAGTTTTGCCAGTAAAGACTTTATCCATCTCGTGTTTGAAGACAATGCCATCAAGAAGATAAATACCAATGGGGTGATTGACGGAGAGTCCTACGGTATTCAGATAAAACAGAGCTATTTCTCGGACAACTATGCCGATACGGGCTATCTGATGTTAATGCTCGATATGCGGGGAGAATACCCCATGATACGTGTCCGTGCCTGGATTCCGGAGAAAAGTGATGATGCATCGCTCGATAAATTTCTTAACCGCTTCCGTCTGGGAGGAAACTGATGATAAACCGCCGAACCGTTTATAGAAGGATGATAAAAATAAAACGATTGTCGCAACTTTTGATTGTGTTTTGCATGGCTACTGCTGCCTGTGCCCAGGATTCACTCGATGAATACCGGAAGCAGGTCCAAAGCGAATATCAGGGATTTGCCCGGGAGGCCCGGGAAGAATATACAAACTTCCGTGACCGGGCAAATGCCGAATACGGGAAATTCATGCAGGAACCCTGGCAAGCGGCGGAAGTGCTGCCTCCCGATCCGGTTCCGGTGAGGCCGGAGCCGCCAAAGCCTCAGGTGAAGAAACCCGAAACCGGTACTATTCCGCCTCGGGAATTGCCTTATGCGGAGGTAGTGTCATTGCCCGCTCCGCGCCCTGCTCCTGAACCGGTAGAGCCCATTCCCCTGCCCGAAAAGTTAACGGGAGAACTGTTTTCATTCGCTTTCTATCATACACCCTGCAAAGTACACCTGTCTGCCGGGCAAAAGTATACGTTGTCGTCAGCGGACGAGAAAGCGGTAGCCAATGCCTGGAAACGCTTGTCGGCAAGCGATTATAATGTGCTTGTAAATGACTGTCTCGAGCTTCGGCAACAACTCGCTTTGTGTGATTGGGCATACGTGAAACTGTTACAGCAATTGACGGAGAGCTATTTTGGTTCGGCAAAATCCAATGAAGCAGTTGTCATGCAGATGTTCATTCTTACGCAATCGGGATATAAAGTGCGCATAGCACGTTCTATGGATAAGAAGTTAGTATTGCTGTTACCTTCCGAATCTGATATTTACCGGTATGGTTTCCTGCGTATGGGAGGAGTGAAGTATTACCTTATTGACTCGTCTGTGAAAGAAGATGTCTTTGTCTTCGACCATGCTTTTCCAAAAGAGCAACTGTTCTCTGTTGCCATCAATGAGAAACCCCGGTTGGCAGTTCACCTTACCGGACAGCGTATGCTGACCTCCGAGGCCTATCCGATGATAAAGGTAGATGTACGAACCAATAAAAACCTGATAGACTTCTATAACACCTATCCGCTCAATAGCAACTGGGATACGTATGCGCGGGCCTCGTTGAGCGAAGAGGTGAAAAAGGATCTGTATCCGGCCTTGAAGAAAGAGTTTTCAGGAAGATCAGAGTCTGAAATAGCGAACCGGATCCTGAATCTGGTGCAGACAGCTTTTAAATACGCAACGGACGAAGAGCAGTTTGGATATGAACGCCCTCTTTTTGGAGATGAAACGATCTTTTATCCATCCAGTGACTGTGAGGACAGAGCCATCCTCTTTTCAATTTTAGTGAGTGAATTGATGGGACTTGATGTCGTTCTGCTGCATTATCCGGGGCATTTGGCTACGGCTGTCCGGTTCAAATCGGATGTGAAAGGAGACTATCTGACGGTTGACGGAACCAAATATGTGGTGTGTGATCCGACGTATATCAATGCACGCGTAGGAGAGGCCATGCCACAATTCAAAGAAGAGAAATGTACCGTAGTAAGAATATAAACAAACATAGAAGAATATGAAGAAGTTAATAATGGGGTTGTTGCTGATGATTGCAGCAGTGAGTGCATCCGCACAGTTGAAGTATGTGCCCGGTTCTTTCCGTTGCTTGAGCTTTCAGGCAAAAAACGGGGATATGGGTAAAGGAGATGTAACCTATGAGTATCTAAAGGCTCAATGGCCGATGGACGACAACGGCTCTCCGGCTGCCCTGCTCATTGTGAAATTCCGCAATATGCTCCCTGAAGAGAGCCGGAAATTTGTCACCTACTTCAGTGCAGGATGCAATAAAGCTGCGGAGGAATTTCCTGCGGCAGACAAACATCCCGAAGCCTATTGGCTATACGTCACAGCCGGCGATCTGATTGAAATCACTTTCAACAATCCCGGGCATGGTGCCTGCAAAGTAGGACCTTTCAAATTGGAAGAGAAGAAGATATACGAGATTGTGTTAGAGAATGAAAAGATGCAGGACATCTCATTCAATAGTATACCCGGAGGGGCTACGGTGATGCTCGATGGCGAATATGTGGGAGTAACCCCCTGCGAAAAGAAACAAGCGACTTATGGAAAACACACAGTAACGTTAACGCTGGATGGGTTGACAAAAGAAGAAGAGATCAATGTTTCCGACGAACGTGCTTATTTTGATTACGATATGCGTAAAACACACTCTATGAGCCTAAGCAGTGAACTGGAAGGAACTTTGCTTGAAGTAGATGGCAAGCCTTATGGAAGATTACCGCGTGCCAGTGTCATTCTTTCCTACGGACCGCATACACTGGTAGCTGTACAAGGAAATATCCGGGATACGTTGCAACTGAATGTTAACGAGCATAGCCGTATGTCTCATAATTTCTCCATGAAAGAGAAGAAAGCGGTAGCTATCTTTGCCAAATATGGTGGAGAAAATGTAGAAGCAGACATCGACATTAATAACGAACGGCTGGATAACTGCAAAACCCCTTATACGGTGAATCTTCCTTATGGAATGCACGATATTAGTGTGTCTTATATGGGGCGGTCTAATAGTAAGAGGTTTAAAGTAGGAGATAGGACATCTTCTATCTGCTCTATTGAATTGCCTGATGGAGTGACAAAAGCAAAGAGAAGTAAAGAGCTGCATACAGCGGATAGTTCTTTGGGGCAAAAACACTATTGGAATAATGTAGATAGAAAGTGGGTTATAGGAATATCGGCAGCGGCCGTATATAAGAATTTAGTCGATTTTAGTACAATAGGGTGTCAGGTTGGTGTACGGGCACGAACGAACTTTGGTAAATCAAAATTAGGACTATATACTGGTGCCTTTTATGAATACTCTACAGGAGTTAATCTTATGTCGGGTGAAGCAGACCAACATGCCTTTTATGTTCCTGCTCATTTGAACTGGCGCGCCAGTAAAATCTTTAACCTTTCGGCAGGAATAGGGCTTAATTATGATGAAATGAGTTTCACAAGTGGTTACTCTGGTGGCTCCACAGGGAGCCTTGATTACTATTGTGGTCAATTGTCATTGCTTGGAGAGGTCGGTTGCAATGTGCAGCTGAAAAAGTTCCTACTTGAATTCCAATGCTCTTATGGAGGAAATGTTGTAGTAATCGAAGGTGACGGAGGTAGCCTGTTAAAACTCTCTTTAGGACTTTCTTATGCATTCTAAATAGCGAATTGTTGCAACTTTGTACCTATGTTATTTGTTATTACTGTGAATTGGTTCGCCATAGAGGAAGTAGAGAGCACAGAACTTTAATTGTTTTTAAATCAATCAGATAATAACTCTGTGCCCTTTGCGTCCTCTGTGGTGAACCGATTCACAGTATTATCAACTAAGTCCTAACATTCGCTTTCCACTGATAGTCGTTATTGTCGTTTAGCATAACTTCCGGTGTGGAAAGCACAAATAGAAACAAGTATGAAAACCATTTCTTCCCTCATCGTAGCTCTTGTACTTTCAATCGCTGCCGCTGCGCAGAGCAACTCTTTCTATGACTTCGCCGTAACCACTATTGATGGTAAACCCTATAATCTCTCTCAACTGAAAGGGAAAAAAGTTCTGGTCGTAAATGTTGCTTCAAAGTGCGGACTCACCCCGCAATATGCAGAGCTACAGGAGTTATACGATCAATATAAAGACGATGGCTTTGTTATCATCGGCTTTCCTGCCAATAACTTTATGGGGCAGGAACCGGGAACTAATGAAGAGATTGCTACATTCTGTACGCTGAACTATGATGTCACCTTTCCGATGATGGCGAAGATCTCAGTGAAAGGTAAAAACATAGCTCCCCTCTATCAATGGTTGACAGAAAAGAAACTGAACGGAGTGCAAGATGCCCCCGTGCAATGGAATTTTCAGAAGTTTATGATTGATGAGAACGGAAATTGGGTAGGAATGGTGCCTCCTAAAAAAAGTCCGTTCTCAGAAACTATCGTTCAGTGGATAGAAAAGAAATAACGATCATAACTTGTCGAAAGAGACGCGCTTGAATTCTCCTTCAAAGTTAGGAGTAAATATCCCTTTTCCTATATGCTCTTTTATCTCTTCTAAGGTCCAGAAGCGTCCGCCATCCAGCTCATCGCTGGGGTGGATGTCTCCGTCGTATACCGTTTTGTACACAAAAACCAGTTCGCGTTCGCGGGCGGATTCAAAAACATAACAGGTCAGGTGTTCCGGTATAAAATCTGTAATGCCTAACTCTTCCCGAACCTCGCGTTTCAGTGCTATTTCTACGCTTTCGCCCAAATCTACATGGCCACCTACGGCCGTATCCCACTTGCCCGGTTGGATATCCTTCCATTTGGGGCGTTTCTGTAAGTACAAATCTCCTTTACTATTGAATACGTGCAGGTGCACTACCGGATGAAGCAGTTTACTTCCACTGTGGCACTCGCCGCGGGTAGCGGCTCCGGTGATATTTCCTTCCTCATCAACGATGGGAAACATCTCTTCATTATTATCGTTTTGCATGATTAAATGAATTAACTTTTTCAGGGTATCAGTAACGATGAATCTCCGTAACTAAGGAAACGGAAGTCATGATCCAGGGCATAGTCATAAATCGTCCGCCAGTTTCCTTTTACAAAAGCCGAAACCAACAACAACAGTGTGCTTTGTGGTTGGTGGAAGTTGGTGACCATTGCTTTTACTATCTTATAGTTGTATCCGGGTGCAATAATGATTTGAGTACTGGTGTGCAGAGCTTCCATACCGTTGCGATCTAAATATCCTAAAATCTTTTGCAGGGCAACTGTTGACGGAATCTCATCATACTTTTCATAAGGTTGCCACTGTCGCACGTGCAGTTCTTCTTCCGTAGCTCGTGGGTTGGCAGCCAATGTCACTCCGATGTGGTATAGACTTTCTAAAGTTCGCACAGAAGTGGTTCCTACAGCGATGGCACAACCGTTATGATCGATAAGTTTTTTGATGGTTGAGCGTGACACGGATATGTATTCCGTATGCATCTCGTGCCCCTCGATTTCTTCACTTTTCACCGGCTTGAAAGTCCCGGCACCCACATGCAATGTCAGTTCTTCAAGGTCTATACCCTTTTCGCAAAGGGCATCCAGTACCCGCGGTGTGAAGTGGAGCCCGGCTGTTGGGGCGGCCACAGAACCTTTAATCTTTGAATATACCGTTTGGTAAGTCTCTTTATCACTCTCCTGTGTCTCTCTGTTCAGATATGGGGGGATCGGTAATTCTCCGAACACTTCCAGAATATCAGCAAAAGTAACTTCCGGATTGTCCCATGAGAAGTTTATCCAATGGCTTGTACCATGACATTCGCCACGTGTAGCGGTAAGCATAAGTGTATGTCCTTTTACAGTCATTTCCCGACGTAATGCACCCTCTTTCCATTTCTTCAGATTACCAATCATGCAGAGCCATGCGGCATGCCGGGTCTGCTGGAAGTTTAATACGTAGTCATTCGGCTGGATCGGTTCAAGGCAAAATACTTCTATCAGTGCTCCTGTTTCTTTACGAAAATGCAGGCGGGCCTGGATGACTTTCGTATTATTGAATATCATCAGACTACCTTCTGTCAGATATTCAGGAAGGGATGTAAAGACATCTTCTGTAACCTCGCCACGACGGTAAACAAGTAGCTTGGATTGATCGCGCACCGGGAGAGGGAATTTGGCAATACGTTCATCCGGCAAGGGATAGTTGTATTCGCTAATACGGATATGTTTTGGGTTTTCTTTCATCTTTTCTTTCATTGCGACCGCAAAAGTAACTATATTTGCCCTAATTTGTAGATTGTAAATGGTAAATTGTAAATATAAAGATGAAAATAGGTGATAAAGTACGTTTCCTCAGCGAAGTAGGCGGAGGAATTGTGAAAGGTTTCCAGGGAAAAGACATCGTTTTGGTAGAAGATGCAGACGGGTTTGATATCCCGATGCCGATGCGTGAATGTGTGGTGATTGATACGGACGATTATAATATGAAAAGAAAAGCAGCTCCTGCTCCCTCAAAAGCCGAAGAACCGGCTAAGCCAATGAAACCGGAGATGCCCGCGGTGCAACGTCAACCCGAAACGCGTGGTGGTGATATGCTTAATGTGATGCTGGCTTTTGTGCCCGAAGATGTGAAAGCTATCAGCAGTACTTCTTTTGAGGCTTATCTGGTGAATGATAGCAATTACTATCTCTATTATACATACCTCAGTGCCGAAGGAAAGGCATGGAAAGTTCGTTCACACGGGTTAGTAGATCCTAATACAAAGCTCTTTCTGGAAGATTTTGCTAAAGATGTGTTGAATGAGATGGAACGTGTTGCCGTACAATTCATTGCTTTTAAAGATGGTAAGACTTTTGCAATGAAACCCGCCGTTAGTGTGGAATTACGTATTGATACGGTGAAATTCTATAAACTGCATACTTTCCGCGAGTCAGATTTCTTTGAAGAACCGGCTCTGGTGTATGATATCGTAACGAATGATGTGCCTGTCAAACAGGTCTATGTTTCTGCAGAAGATATTCAAGTGGCTTTATTGCAGAAAAAAGAGGTGGAGAAACCCAGATCACAACCGATAGTCAAACGTAGCAGCTCGAATGGTATTATAGAAATAGATCTCCATATTAATGAATTGTTGGATGATGCACATGGTATGAGTAACAGTGAAATCTTGAATTATCAGCTGGATAAATTCCGTGAGGTAATGGAGAGGTATAAGGGTAAACGCGAACAGAAAATCGTTTTCATTCACGGTAAGGGTGATGGAGTGCTCCGGAAAGCTTTGCTTGACGAATTGAAACGTAAATACAGTACCTGCCGTTATCAGGATGCTTCCTTTCAGGAATATGGTTTCGGGGCGACATTGGTGACTATCCGGTGATGAAGGTAACAGCACCTGAAGATAGATAAAAAAAAGAGTGCCGACAGATAAAACTGTTGACACTCTTTTTACATTTATATAATAATCATTTTACTTGTTCAGCTCGATACCTTTATTTTTCAAGGTAATGTTCAGTAATGCTGCATATTTGCTATACTGTTCATTTGTGAGCGTTCTTTTCATCAATTTCAAGTTTCCGTAAATTGCATTGTGCAATTTTGCTTCCTTATTCTTTTTAGCTGAGGCAGCCCGGCTCATTTGTTCTGTGAAATATTCACAGATATTAGAGACCTCTTCGCTCTGCATTGAATTCAGATTCAAATATTGACTTAACTTATTTACATTGATGTTACCTTCCCATTTTGCAGTAGTAGGTTGGTTTCCTGCTGCAAAAGTAGTCGCAGCCAGGCAGAGTACTGCCACTAATGTTAATCCTAATCTTTTCATAATACCTACTTTTTAATTGTTATACCTAAAAACTAATCCTAAAACTAAATCTAATACCTATTGAAAACCGACTTAAGCGCTTAGTCTTTCTTTTTACCTATGCAAATATAAGGATATGTTTTAGAACATAAAAGAAGTTGAGGAGTAAAGTATGCTATATAACATCATTTCTTGATGTAGATCAAGAATATGCTAATAAAAAGAGTGAAATAGAGGAGATTTTGTAATCTAATTGTAATATGTTTGCCTACACGGAACAGAATAATGTTACGAGAAAGGGCACGCTGAAGTCTACTATAAAACCATGAAATATGGAAACGATCACAAATTCTTTTCCGCAGCAGCGGGTTATGATCGGAAGGGTAGTATCCATTGTTGTGGCACCACCTGCAGAAATGGGTGCGAGGCGTCCAAAGTATCTGACTAATAATGGGGCACAAAGCAGAGCGATAATTTCGCGTATGATGTTTGATAAGAGTGCGATAGTACCTAACTCCGGGCCTTTATATTCAGTGATAAAGATACTGGAAAGAGAGTAATAACCAAATCCTGCACCTACTGCCATACAATCGGCCGGTGAACGATGGCTCAGGAACAGACTGACTACAGCACAGCCAGCTAATGTTCCTAATATGGTCATGATGGGAAGAAACACCAGTCGTGGGTTGAGCGAACGGAAGCTTTTCAGTGTATTAGGATCATTGCCAATGCTGACGCCTACACAAAACATGAGTGCGCACAAGGCGTAATAACTTAGTTTGCTATGTATGAAATCAGATGGAATCAGGTGGTATAAGCCACAAAGGGTGCCCACAACGAAGAATGAGACTATGATGAGACTACCTTTCATTGTTTTATCTCCTTTCTATACCTTATATATATAAAGTACCACAATGCCCATGCCGCCAATACACTTCCTGCAACAGCACCCAGTGTGATAATGATGGCTTCCAGCCCGATGGTATGCAATCCTTTGATGATGGTTTCATTTCCTCCTACATCAATGCCCAGTAGAAAAAGCAGTAACCATATCAATAGTGTGATAACTTTATGAATCCATGAAAGCTTTTTACTGCGTAGCAGATAGCCGGTGAGCATCCCGGTGAGCATTATTCCTATGATAGTGAACATATCTTTTACATTATTAGGCTGCAAAGATACTATTTTCTCAGGATGCAGCCAGTATCAAGTTTAATTCCTGACAGATATTTTCTACTATTTCTTTGGTTGCTATTGAAAGACATTCGGTCATGGTACGCAGACAAATTTCGTTGGCCTGAACGGAATTTTCGTATCCACGGTCGGGGGCTTGTTGCCGGTAATGGACGGTATAGGTTTTGTCCAGCAGGCAATCGTCTCCTCTTGATAAACGTACAACAATGGATAAGTCGGTATTGGCATCATTGGCACGATGATTGGGGAAAGTGATGTATTCACCACCGAACCACAGGTAACTGCTTTCTTTCAGTTTTACTCCGGAGTAGGTTTCATTATGAAGTATTTTCACTTTCAGGCTTAATGCAGAGTCGGGTAGGGCAGTTGGAATACTGTCTCCTAATAGCTCTCTGGGCATTCGGCGTGCATTTTTCCTGACGGGGCGCACAGGAGATGGTTTCAGGATGAAATCGGGAGTATTACATTCGGTCAGCAAAGCTTCGGTGAGAAATTCACGATAAGTTTGTGTCAGCGAGCCTTCACCCAGGCGGACGTTGAAGCGGTTGGTTTCGTAGATATAGAGGAGTAGAGGAACGGCAAATCCTCCTCTTTTTTTCACTGTGGTATAGTAGTCCAGATTGGAGTAGTCAATAAAGTCCAGATATACGGTTCGTTTGGCTTCTCCCTGATAAGCGGGAGAGGTAAGTTCGTAAAACAGATCGGACTTCATTGGGTTTATCTCCTTCTGCATGCTCCGGCTACTACGGCAGGAACAGAGGAGAAGGCTGGTCAGGAGTAATAGATAGATGGTCTTCATGGCTTTTAATAAGGATTATATTGGTCATATTCTTCATCGGATATGTTGATTTTTACACTTGTTTCTGTACTGATACTTACAATGCCAAGTCCTCCATGAACATTGCTGGCAAAAGTGACAGGTTCCATGGTTACGTCATCTGCAAAGTCCGATTCGCTAAGATTCAGTGCTTTTAAATACTGGAAATCCGTTTCACTGATACTAAGTATCCGGACGTAAGTATCTAGTGTTCTCCGCGTGACATCGTGGGATTCAAAGAGATAGGGCCAGCTATCTGAGCCGGATGGATACACTGTCATTGTGTACGACTGTCCGGAGAAGCGGCTGTCATCGAATACTCCATATATGTTCTGGGCTTGTTCAAACATGCCGTTTTCATCATCTTCAGAGGTGGTGGGATGTCCGTCTGTCAATACTACATCTTCACGAGGGAGCATTCGGAAATTTTGTTGTGTAAGTACTGTATCTTTTAGTGCCAGGCTGCCGCTTATTGTACCCCGTCTGTACATGGTTGCATACAGTGTGTAACGACGTTCCAGAACGAGACGATAGTAGTTCTTTTCGTCCGGACGGTCTGAGAAGGTGATACGGTAGCGAAGCAACCGGTTGTAATAGTTACCATATTCACAGACAAGAGCAGTAGCGGTATCTACTTTTTCTATAGGCATTGGTGGTTGCGGCACTACTACTTCTGCCCAGGCATGAAATTCTCCGTCTCCGGTGCGGGCATCAATACGTACTTTGTCTCCCGGATGAAATTTGGTGGTGATGAGGAAACGTTTCTGTAAGGATACAAAATCTCCGGTGGGGATAGGTATTGCTTGGGGTGTTTCCACCAATACATCGTTTACCCGCACTTCTACACTGGCATTGGTGACGTCGCTTATAACATATTGCCCTGTTTTATTCAGGTAGAGTATGTTATTTGTGCTGTCGGCATTGATCAATGCGTTCATTATCAGTTTGGGTGGACGGGCGGCTTTATTGAAGTCTATTTCGTTTTCGCAACTGCAGATGAATATTATTAGCATAAGAAGTGGAAGTATGTATCTTGTTGTCATAATGCTCAAAATTTATAGGTGTAAGTTACTGAAGGAACACAGGGTAATAACGTTAATTTGGTGATCTTTCGTTTGGCTGGTATGTATTGAAGATATACCTTTCCATCTTCCTGGTTTTTGATATAAGAGGTATATCCTCCGGAGTTATTACTGTATATCATTGTTGGATTCATGGCATTGTAAGCGTTGTAAAGGCTTATATTCCAGGTGCGTACTCCATGTTTGGTCTTTTTGTTGAAGTTTACTCCTATGTTCAACCGGTGGCTGGCAGGCAATCTGTAGTTATTGCGTTTCTCTATGTAATCTTTTTGCTGTATGGCATCCTCTCCCGGGCGGATGATGGCAGTAACTTCTTCGGCAATCGTAGCTGTGCCTCCTGTAGAGAATATCCATGAAGCGCCTATATCAATCCGGTTGTTGAACTTATGATTTACCACCAGGCTCAGGTTGTGGCGGCGGTCGTATTTATAGGGAAACCGTTCTCCGTTGTTGATACCTCCTACGGCAAACTTCCGGTCACTTTTGGCCAGTGTGTAGGCTATCCAGCCGGTTGTTTTTCCAGTAGTTTTCTGTGCCATGAACTCTATTCCCATGGAACGTCCTTTACCCATCTCTACTTTGTTTTCCCATCCGGAAGAAGAGCCAAGGAAACTGACTCCTTCTTTGTATTCCAGTACGTTACGCATCTGTTTATAATATCCTTCTACAGAAAATTCCCAGCCTGGAAGTCCCGTGTAGTAGCTTCCCAATGAATATTGGTGGGCTTGCATCGGTTTTATTTTGCTGGTTACAGGCACCCAAAGATCTGTGGGCATAGAGATGGGAGTGGAGGAGAGCAGATGTATGTATTGGCTCATTTTTGTATAAGAAGCTTTTAGGGCGGTATGTCTGGTCAGCTGATACCGGGCTGAAACACGTGGTTGAGCCGAGAAATAGTTTCTCTTCTGTACCCGGAACATCGATAAGTGCAGCCCTACATTCATACGTAGCCGTGAACCTATGTCGAAATTATCTTCTATATAGGCAGATACTTCGTGTGCCTGGATTGTACTGTTGGAGATACTGTTGTAGAGGGTATCCTGTTTGGTTATTCCATCTTCCTTTTCCTGTATTTTGGAGGTAGCTACTTCCGGGCGGAAATCGTGATGGAGATACCCTGCGCCAAATTTGATATGATGGGCAGGCGTGGGGTTATAGTCGAAATCTATCAGGTAACTCCAGTCGCAGATGCCCGAGTGGTAGTTGGAGTGGTAATTACTCTCACTTGTGCTTTCAATGAGATCTGTTTTTGTGTATACTGTAGAGTTAGCATCCATCCGGTACTTGTTGTAAGCTACGGTGGTGTTACTGAATAGTTTCTGGTTGAATATATAGTTCCAGCGGGCGGTAGCGATAGTGTTTCCCCAGTTGAGTGACATCTTGTCTTTGTACATTGATGAAGAAGAATCCGTTGTTTTAAAATAATAACTGTCCTTTCCGTTGTAGAAGTTCAGAAACAGGCGGCTTCTGTCTGAGAACCGGTGGTTGATTTTAGCATTTATATCGTAGAAGTAATAGCTTATTTTATCATCTTTCGGCATGAAAGGTTTCGCTATCAAATCTATATAAGAACGGCGTGCCGAAATATTAAAGGATGTTTTGTCCCGGATGATTGGTCCTTCCAACTGGATTTTGCTGGAAAGAAGTCCTACACTGAGCGTGCCGTGATATTTCTTCATATCTCCGTCATTGCTACGCACATCTACCACTGACGAAAGCCGCCCACCGAAGCGGGCGGGAAAGGAACTCTTGAAAAGTGTTACTTTTTTCACTGCTTCCGGCGTAAAAACAGAGAAGAAACCGAACAGGTGGTCTACATTGTATACCGGTACACCGTCCAGCAGGATAAGATTCTGGTCCGGGCCGCCGCCACGTACATACAGTCCGGCGGATCCTTCTACACCTGCCTGTACGCCAGGCATCAGTTGAATGGTTTTCATCACATCGGCCTCTCCCAGAATACTGGGAGTATTCTTGATTTGTGCAATAGGTATTTCCTGGGCTCCCATTTGCGTGGCGGTTATGCCTGCTTCTGCTTTGTCGGATACAATGACCACCTCTTCCAGCTGGTTGTTGTCTTGCATGAGAACGTTGATCAGAGTGTCTTTACTCAATTCGAGTTTGTACTGTCGGGTGGTGTATCCCAGATATGAAAAACTTAGTTCTGTCTCTCCTGCGGGTAAAGTGATGCTATAAAAACCGTAAGGATTGGTAGTAGTGCCTTGCTGTTGACGACTCTCAAGGATGTTAGCGCCAATCAACGTCTCGGAGGACGTTCCGTCTGTCACATATCCGCTGATAGTGAACTTGCGGCTTACAGGTTTTTGTTTTTTCTTTTGCAAAAGGATGTGCCGTCCGGTTATCTGGTATTTTACGGGTTCATTGGCAAAGGCCAGATCGAGTATCTCCGGTATTGTTTTTTGTTTGACATCGAGTGTGATGCGGTGGTTAATCTTCACTTCTTCTCCATAAATGAAAGAGAAACCGGTGGAGTTTTCTATTCGTTTGACGAACTCTTCCAGTGTGGCATTGCGAATGCTGAACGAAAGTTTTGTTTCAGCTTTCTGTGCCTGTGTCTGTAATGCGAAAAGAAGCACTCCGCCTATCAGCATCAGGCTTTTTATAAGAGATATATGTATATGTTTCATGATTGATCAGTTTTGAATGTATTTCACCACAGAGTAACACAGAGTTCCACCGAGTTTAAATCTTTGATGAAACGCGGATGATCGCATAAACGCAGATTAAAAGACTGTGGATCTTTATTATCTATTTGTTTCCCTTTGCGAAAATCTGCGTTCATCTGCGTTTTAATAAATCATCGCTTGTCGCACCTCCCCGTGCGGGAAGCACTCCAGCTATTGCTTTGCATTGATAATTATACCTTTATCGTTTCGTTTGTACTCAAAATCTCTTCCTTGCTGTAGCAGATACAGGATTTCTTCGAGGCTTTCTCCGTTGCTGAATCGTGCTGTAAGGTGGTAGTTGTACAATGCTTCATTTTCAATTTTTATTTCTACTCCGAATGAATTACTGAGTTCCCGGACGATTTGTTGTAGAGGCAGATGGTTGAAAATGAATGATCCGCTTCGCCAGGCTATTTCTTCGGCAGCATTTTGGGGTGTTGCAAGGGTCAGACTTCCGTTTTCCTTATTATATATAGCACTTTCATTAGGGTGTAATATAATACGTTCCGGGTTGTTGGCAATGGTTACAGCTACAGACCCTTCAAACAGAGTTGTTTTTACTTCCGGATCATTGGGGTAGGATTCTATGTTGAAGTGAGTACCCAACACCTGCACTCTGATGGCTTCGGCCCGTACGATGAACGGATGTTTTGCATTCTTGCTTACCTCAAAATAGCCTTCGCCATTTAGCGTTACCTCGCGTCGTTTTCCGCGAAAACGTTCCGGATAGGTCAGTGAAGAGAAGTGGTTGAGCGTCACCTTCGTTCCGTCCGGGAGCTGTATGCTCCTGCATTCGGCAAAAGTGGAGACGGTTTGCATGTCCACCGGACCCATATAGTCATATGCCAGCCAGCTCATCACGCAAAGTAAGATAACTGCTGCCGCTGCTGAGAATATTTGCATGCCCCTCATCCCGAAGGTGCGTTTATTAAGGGCAGGCAGCCGTCTTTCCAACAATTTGTAACTCTCTTCTGCCGAAAACCGTCCTCTTGGAGAACGGGTAGAGGCTATGAGCTTTTCGAGTATTTTCTCTGCTTCTGTTTCTGTATATTTCATTCTGTTTTTGAATAATATGCCAATGCCTAAACATCGCCTGTCGCACCTCCCCGTGCGGGAAGCACCTTTATTTGGGCATCAGTTCAATAGCCAGTTTGGATGTTTGCCCACCTTTCCACAGTGGTGTACAGCTTATCTGGATGACTTGCCCTCTGATAGCCTTCTTCGGAGAGAGTACGATGGTTGTCTTTGCTTCTTTCTTCCCGGCTTTTATAGTCAGCCGGTCGTTGGTCAGCTTATAAATCGTACCTATCCCTGGTATGTTGGACTGGTGAATGTTTAGTTTAACTTCTCTGTCTTCTTTCTTTTTGTCAACGGCAATTACTTTTACTTCCAACGTTTCTTCCTGATTGGCCGGGTCGTAATAGTAGGTTTGTGTTGAGCGCTCAAACCCTACATAGTTTGTAGGATAGTCTTTTTTCTTGTTGTCGCATGCCAGCAACAAGAGGCTTGCCAACAGTGTCATGGCTGCCTGAGAATAGAATCTTTTCATACGTCAGTCTATTTTTGATTAAAAACATTATTCACTCATAAAGACAGGCGTCTTTGACGGATTCCCTATGCCGTTCTGGTAAATAAATGTTAATCTATCTCGGCACGTATGATCATCTCTTTCAGGCGTCCGGTTGCTTTCTGTAGCTGGGCGTCTACAGTTTTGGTGCTGATGCCCAATTCTTCTGCCACCTGAGCATAACTTTGTTTCTCTTCGCGTATGCGTATAAACACTTCCCGGCAACGTTGAGGCAGGCGGTCCAGTGCTTTCACATAACGGGCAAAAAGCTCTTCGCTGATCAATTCTTCTTCTGGCGAACGGGAAGAGTCCTCTGTTTCATCGGGTAGTTCATGGCTTGTGAGGGTATCCCGTCTCATCTCCTTCTCCAGATAATTGAGGGATGCATTTTTGACAAGGATAAAGCAATAGTCTTCAATGTTTCTCACTTCAGGGAGTGTGCTGCGTTGCTCCCAAAGTTTTAGAAACACATCGAGTACAATCTCCTGTGCCCACTCTTCCCGTTTCACATAATAATAGGCAATGCGGAACAGGCGGTCGTACGTCAGGTCATAAAAACGGCGGAAGGCAGTTTGAGAACTCCATTCCTTCATCTGCCGTAGTAGTTTTCGTACTTCTGATTCGGTCATGATGAGAGTATTTGTTTTATTCTTCTACTTTAAGTAAGTCGCTCATGATACTGTCGGATATAAATATCCCTTTGCGGGTGAGGCGTAGATTGTCTCCTCTCTCTTCCAGCATGCCGTTTTTAATAGAATGGGCGGCCATGTTGAGGCAATATTGCCACAGTTCTGTACCGAACTCTTCTTTTAACTTTGTCAGTGAAAGCCCCTGGCTGGTACGTATGGAAGTGATGATACATTCATTGTATCGTGTGGTAGTATCCAGAATCTCTGTTTCGCAAGCCCGTTCTCCGCTTTCAATTCCCTGGAGATATTTATTGAGGGAAGCTATGTTCCATTCTCGTTCACGACGGTTGAATGAGTGCGCCGAAGGGCCGCAACCCAGATAAGGAATTCCCTGCCAATACGAGGTGTTGTGCCGTGAATGGTATCCCGGACGGCAGAAGTTGGATATCTCATAATGCTCATACCCGGCTGTCGTGAGCCGGTCAATGAGGCTGGAGAAGAAGTATACGCTGCTTTCCTCATCTACTTCGCTGACGCGGTGTTGTTGCAACATCTTATATATAGGTGTACCCTCTTCATAGATCAGGTGGTAGGCAGAGATATGTTCCGGGTTCAGTGCGATAGCCTGTGTCAGATCGTGTTCCCAGCGTTCTGCCGTTTCTCCGGGCAGTCCGTAGATGAGGTCGATGCTGATATTCCGGAATCCAGCTTCCCGGCAACGCTCTATGGCAGTGATTGCTTGTGCCGCTGTGTGCCGGCGGTTGAGCAAGCGCAGGGTCGCTTCGTCGAAAGTCTGCAACCCCATACTGATACGGTTGAAAGGCAACTTGGTAAGCGTTTGCACATATTGCGGAGTGAGATCGTCCGGATTGGCCTCTAAAGTGATTTCTTGCACCTGCTTTATTCCGTAAGTTTTTTCAATGGTGTCAAAAACTTGTTGAAAATCTTCTCCGGAAAGCTGCGATGGAGTACCGCCTCCAAAGTAGATTGTCTCTATGGGTTCCCCTTGCAGGTATTGCCGGCGTATCTCCAATTCGCGGCAAAGGGCGTGGATGTATCTCTCTTTGAGTTCACTGCGTGTGGTAGAATAGAAATCACAGTAGATACAACGGGTTTTACAAAAAGGAATATGAATGTAGATACCTGCCATAGTCTGGTTATGTTGTTTAGTCCGCAAAAGTAAGATTTTAGGTTCATAAAGTGGTTATTGTGTGTGAGGATTTAACTATTTACTATACCTGTTAGTGGAATTGATTTAAAACTGATCCGATATGAATCAGTTCACCACAGAGGACACGGAGGGCTCAGAGTTTTAAATCTTTATTGAAACGCGGATGATCGCAGATGAACGCAGATTAAAAAACTGTAGTTCTTTATTTTATCGTTATTTCCCTTTGCGAAAATCTGCGTTCATCTGCGTTTC
>NZ_CATJGZ010000097.1:0-1155 GCF_949740115.1 Bacteroides sp. 41_26 | reverse complement strand
GGCGAGGGAACAGGAAAGAGTAATTATATAGCTGCCATGTTAGCGGGCTGTATCTGCCAACCGGATAAGGAAATAGATACGCTCGGCATACAGATAGCCGCCAACAGTAAACACAAAGCGGTATTGCTCTATGATACGGAACAGTCCGAAGTACAACTGTTCAAGAATGTAAGTAACCTACTGGCACGTGCCAAGCAACCGAACAAACCAGAAGAACTGAAAGCATTTTGTCTGACGGGTATGTCCCGAAAAGAACGACTGCACGCTATTGTTCAAAGCATGGATAAGTTTTATTACCAGTACGGGGGCATACAGTTAGTTGTGATAGATGGCATTGCTGACCTTGTAAAAAGTGCTAATGATGAAGTGGAAAGTGTGGCGGTTATAGATGAACTGTACCGATTGGCAGGAATTTATAATACCTGTATTCTCTGCGTACTGCATTTCGTACCCAGTGGTTTGAAGTTACGGGGACATTTAGGCTCGGAATTACAGCGTAAAGCAGCAACAATTCTTTCCATCGAAAAGGACGAAGAACCCACACAATCGGTGGTAAAAGCACTGAAAGTAAGGGATGGCAGCCCATTGGACGTTCCTTTGATGCTGTTCGCATGGGATAAAGCAGCCGGGATGCACCTTTATAAAGGAGAAAAGCCACGAGAGGAAAAGGAGAAGCGTAAGGAAAAGGAACTGGTCGGGGTTGCACGTGAGGTGTTCGGCAGACAGGAACATATAACCTACATAGACCTGTGCGAACAGATACAGCAGATTTTGGACGTGAAAGAACGTACCGCAAAAAGCTATATCCGCTTTATGCGGGAACGGGACATCATACTCAAAGCCCCGTCCAACCAAAGTTATTTTATGATTGGTACAATTTAATCAGACAGCCTTATGTATATAGATAAAGATGAATTTACCGCATGGATGGAACGTATCATGGATAGGTTCGATATGCAGGATAAGAAGATAGACCGAGTGATAAACGGACGTAATTGTTTGGATGGGGAAGAACTGCTGGATAATCAGGACTTGTGCCTGCTTCTGAAAGTAGCTCCCCGAACACTGACCCGTTACCGGAAAAAGGGAATACTCCCTTTCCTTATGTTGGACGGTAGATGTTATTACCGAGCAACGGATGTACACAAGTTAATC
>NZ_CATJGZ010000096.1:0-16652 GCF_949740115.1 Bacteroides sp. 41_26 | reverse complement strand
TTCGGACTTTTTCTTAATATGCTTTTCTATATGTTCTAATGCTTTCGCCTTTTCGTTATGTATATAATATATTATTGGAATAAGGCGGCCATCGTCACCATATCGTTTTATTTCATCGATAAGATTGCTTTCTTTAGAGGTTGTTTCAAAATATGGAAAACCATATTTAATTCTTTCATATAAACTATCTGACTATATTCACTTTTCATTTTAATAAAAAATGATCGTAGATTACTTTGTTAAGCTCATTAATCCAATCAATTAAATCCTTATCATTAAGGATGTATGAAAAACTGAAATTGCTTTGAGGGATTGATCTGTCTGCTATATATCCATTTATGTTTAAAGTGTTATTCTTTATAAATACAATATCTAATTTAATGAACTCCCCTAATGGGGAGAAACAACTCTTTCCTTTTTTTGAATGACATATATCTTTTAAAGAGTCTTTAAACAAAATAATATCTTGAATGGTTGCATTGAGTCTTGTCTTTACAGAAAAAACGGAAAGTTTCAACTTAAAATCAAAGTCAAAATGTTCTTCATCATTTTTTATGAAGTTATTCCATAGCATAGTATTATTTCCTTGGTTATCTTTAAAGATGATTTCTAATTCATTATTTTTCATATGTAGTACTTCTTGGATAATTGATCTATTAACTCTGGAAGAAAAGATTGATCAAACGTGTATGCAATCTCCATTGTTGCAGTATGCTCAGGATTGATAATGAACAATCTTACATTAATAATACCGGAAATTTCTTTGGTCAGTTTTATTTGTAGAGAGGGAGATGGCAGGATAAGTTCAATAATATTTTTATTACCGGTGTACATATTATCCAGATTATTTATAAGTGACAATAATACGGTGTCATTGATATATCCTTCACTTTTACTTGCAAAAATGGTTCTTTTTATCTCAATCTTAAAAAATATATTTTTATTTTCTCGTTTGATTTCATGCCAACTCATGACAGGAACTCTGTTAGAATCGTAAAAAATGATATCCTCCATAATTTTAATGATTAATATGAAACTTGAAAGACTTTAATATCTGATTTTCATTTTGTTTAATCGATGGGATAATTCTCTTTGGAAACTGAACTCGCATTCTCCTCATTCAATATTCTTTTGAAGTTTTCCACAAACTCTATGTAATATTTTAGTGCATTGTTTTCAACCATTATAAAGTACCCACCTTCTCCTGCTAATCTTTTAGCACTCTCATAATCTTCTTTAGTGAATCCTTTAGATATCTTTTTGATTGATTCTTCAATATATTGCAATGCACGCTCTTTTTCATTACGCATATGATATATTATTGGGATAATACGACCTTTGTAGTTGGTGGTTGAAGTTTTATCAATCTCATTGATAAGATTATCTTCATTTGATAACATTTCAAGATATGGAAAACCGTACTGGATGATAGTAGATGCCACATCTCTAATATTATCTTCTATGGCTTGTGGATCACCATTTAACTCGAAATACCAAGCATGGTAACCTTTTTGGGGCATTAAATAACCAATGTGTATACACTCCATTGGATTGTAATATATCAAATGATTCGCTTCACCAAATTTTATACCCTCATCGTTTATATTCTTATAAATGACACCAACGGAAATAGTAACAGATATTCTGTGCCTTTCTCGATGTGCAAATCCAAGTATTATCATTTGAACCACATTACCTTCTTTTACGGTACGGATGAGAAGATCTTGCTGTTTCTTTTTAAATCCGTATACAGATAACTTCTGCTGCAAAAGTTCCATGATTTGTTTTTTTAATTCTTTCATATGTTATTTATTTACTTTATTTCCAATCTGTAATCTGCTTATAGTAGTATTAGTTAATAAAAACAGTAAAATAGATTCTATGAAATATCGAAAGGTATTTCCATTGCTTTTGCACATCAGATCTCTTTATTCGCTGTAGTTTTCTACAATGATGAGCTCGATATCAGGAAAGCTTGCTGCTACTTCTTCAATAGTAGATTTTACGTCATCCCAGTTTAACCCTCCTAAGCCTGCTCCAATTTTTGGAAGGGCAATTGATTTTACATTGCTTTGAGATGCTAATATTAGCATTTTACCAATAGCTTTTTTTATAGCTACTAAATCAGCATGCGTTCTCCATGTTTTTTGAGTTCCTAAATTATAAATACGTTCATTCCCGGATCTATATTCAAATACATCTCCTAAAATGAATTGCCCATCTATACACAACTTTTTATACTGTTTGTACATATCAGGATATTTAGATCTGAATTGTAATGCAATGCCTTTTCCCATTGCTCCGGCACAATTGCAACCATGCGCATAACTATTAGTACCATCTATGGTAAATATATTACCGTTCTTTATGTATTTTATCATTGTATACTTAATTGTTTTATATACGTTTTATGATTTCTGATTTATAATAAGTGATTTGGGCGTGTAGTATTCATTATAAAACATTAAAATAGATTTATAGAATATTGAAAGGAACAATGAGAATTTAAGCTTGAGGATATTCCCATTGTTCCTTCTTTCGCTTTAATCCGCATTCTCCTCATTCAATATTCTTTTGAAGTTCTCCACAAACTCCATGTAATATTTTAAAGCGTTGTTTTCAACCATTATAAAGTACCCATCTTCTCCAGCTAATTTTTTAGCAAGTTCATAATCTTCTTTAGTGAATCCTTTAGATATCTCTTTGATTGATTTTTCAATGTATTGCAATGCACGCTCTTTTTCATTACGCATATGATATATTATTGGGATAATACGACCTTTGTAGGTGGCAGCTGAAGTTTTATCAATCTCATTGATAAGATTATCTTCATTTGATAACATTTCAAGATATGGAAATCCATATTGAATAATAGTAGATACTATGTTGTTAACGTTGTTTTCTATAGATGTTGGGTCATCATTTAACATAAAATACCAACCAAAATAATCTTTTGGAGATATTAGGTCGCCAACTTGTACACATTCCATTGGGTTATAATATTTTAAACGGTTCGCTTCGCCAAACTTTATAGCCTCATTGTTTATATTCTTATAAATGACACCAACTGAAATTGAAATAAATATTCTGTGTCTTTCTCGATGTGCAAATCCAAGTATTATCATTTGAACCACATTACCTTCTTTTACGGTACGGATGAGAAGATCTTGCTGTTTCTTCTTAAATCCGTATACAGATAACTTCTGCTGCAAAAGTTCCATGATTTGTTTTTTTAATTCTTTCATATGCTATTTAAATTTAAAATAATGTCTATAAACAACTAAATACTTACCGGTAAATGGCTGTCCAACAGTAAAATCCTTTATTTTTGCTGCATTGCCGCCTATTGGTATAAACGGTGGTGGATTTGGTACTTGCATTTTAGGTATATTAATTGCTTGATTAGGAGTAAATCTGGCTGTTGGACCATTTTTAACTTCATAAAGATAAAATATATTGTCCTTTTTACCAACAAAATCAAATCTATTTCGGACTCCATCTAATTCAATAGTAACTTCTTCTTTAAGAAGAGTTCCACCATCTGCTTTAAATTCCTCTATTGCCCATTTTACCCCCTGCTTTCCTTTTTCATAAGGGGTCATCGGTTGATTCTTGATGGGTTCGTCTAATGGTGGTAAATCAGAAAGATCATACTTGATAGCGTCCGGATGTTCGATCGTGCTATATTGGCTATTACCGGTTTTGCTAAGTGAACTGTTCTCCGGAGAGAATGGATTATACCCCTTGAGGATATCTTCTCCGGTCCAAACATTTTTCCCTTGGGAATAAGCACTCCATCCTCCAAAGATGCCCCCTGATAAAAGACCGGAAAAAGAACCGGCTGCTGCACCATTAAATGCCCCTTCCATAAAGCTGTCACCAGCCATCAGGGCGTTTCCTCCGCCTGCAACGAAACCGGAAGCAAATCCACTAAAAAATCCTACGGTAGCGCCACCTAATATTCCGGTAGTTCCTACTATTCCTGCTACGGCTGTGCCTACTGCACAACCTGCAACGCTGGAGAGGGCTCCGACGCCAAAATAACCAAGTCCGGTCAGAAAACCGCCGGATGATACTTCATCCCAGTGGGTGACTACGTTGATGGTTCCTCCGATAATGCCTGCCACAACATACCACCAAAACTCTCCATTCGGGTCGGTATATATCAGCGGGTTGTTGAGACAATACGAATACCGGTTGAAACTCATCCAGTTGTCCGGTGCCTGTACGTAGGGATCCGGAGAAAAGAATGAAGCGGTGAGTGGATCATAAACCCGTCCGTTCATGTTGATGATTCCGAACGCATCTAAATGTTCATGTCCGGTATAGCCTCTGTTAACAAGCCATGTGGTACGATTGTCATTTTCTGCCCAGTTGTCAGGGTTGCGTCTTCTTCCCCAGGGATCGTAAGCAAACTTACCATTCCTGACCACACTCGTTGGAGTGGCTAATGCCACCAGAGAACCCTGATAATCGGCATAACCATAGTACAGTGTCTCTTTGCCTTCACTGTCGATGATTAAGATAGAATTTCCGGGCAGATAATGTATCTTTTGGGTTGTATTATGGATGGGATTTATTTCTTCCTCATAATTCCCCAGATAGTAGCGGGTGTGTTGTAGAATACCATTTTGAGTATATGTTGTTTTACATCTCTGGTCGTCTACGCCATAACTGACAGTATATAGCTTGTCACCTTCTGCAAGGGTATTGATTTTCTTAAAATCCGTGTAGGTTACATTCAAATCGTCAGCCGGGAAATTTCTGGGAACTCCGCTAATGGAGGTGAGCGCGTGTGGACCTTTACCGTCTTCACCATAGTTCATGTACAAGCTGCCAAGGTCACTTTTGGATGCAATGTTTCCTGCATCATTGAATTGCAGGTTGTTTTGCTTCACCAAGGCGTCACTCTTGTATAAATCCCAATTGGTCAGACGGTTCATGCCGTCATAAGCGAATACCTCTTTTTGATTGGTCAGGCGATCAGTACGGTATTCAAGATTACCTTTGGCATTGAAGGAATAGGACATGTCTATGACGTTTTTGGCCATAATGGCAGTGGGGAATCCCCGGTCGTCATATTCGTAAGTGGTAATTTTTCCACCTTTATTTTCATGGAGTATCTGTCCTTTGGCATTTTCGTCAACGGCTTGCCAGATGTTGCGGTTATAGCGGTCTGCAACGTTTGTCAGATTACCATATTTATCATATTGATTGAGAATGTAGTAACCGGAAGGATACGTTCCTTTCTTGATTCGTCCGAAAGAGTCGTATTCAAAGGCAGTTTTGAATATTTTCTGCTGTATGTTGTCGGTTGTTCCGATAATCCTGCCGAGTTTGTCATACGTGAAGGTCTGGTTGTGCCGGCCTGCAATGGATATCGACTTGATCCGGCTCTTGACATTGGTGTCATATGTATAACCGGTGATTTCTCCGTTACGGTCTATTTGGGTCAGCAGTCCGTTGTTGTCGTAATGATGTTCGGTACGGATGCTATCCTGGTCGGCATGTATTTTTTGTACGGTAGTGATCAACTCTCCGAACCCATTATATTCCGAGCGTATTGTACCTGCATCCGGATCGATCAGTTTGGTTTGATTACCCTGACGGTCATATTGTATCGTGATGGATTGTCCTCCCTGCGGTGTTGCAGTTTTTGTCAATCCGGAGGCGTAATAGGTATATGATACCGATTTCCCGTTCGTGTTAACGCTCTCTGTCAGACCGGAAGTGTTTAATACGGTGGTTTGGGTTTCATTGGGGGATACTATGGTTGTTGACAATCCGTTGTATGCATAGGTGGTTTTACCCATCAGGGTGGTTATCGTACTTGGTCTGCCAAACGGGTCATAAATACGTGTTTCTGCCCAGGTATCCGGGGTATTGTTGAATGTTGGCTCTGAAATTCTCCAGACCCGGCCTTGGGAGTCGTATTGGGTGAAAACGGATATCAACTGGTTGTTCAAACCATAGCTTTGGGTAACAATTGCTCTTCCCAAAGAGTCGTACCAGGTCCATGTGGGCGACGAGCCCGATGTCTCTTTGTAAGTATAGTATCTGGCATTGAATTCGTTGCTTTCATTTGCCCATTGTCTGCTTTCAGTATTACGTTTTCCGTCCGGATAACAGGTCTCCTTGAGCGTACCCCAATTGTCGTATTGATAACTGGTGATGAGTCCTTGCGGATTTGTTTCCCTCTGCAGGAGTCCGGTGGTTTCATCCCAATCATAAGTGGTTACTTCATTCAGAACATTGCTCGATGAAGCGATGAAATCACCGGAAGGGGTAAATGTCCGTTGGATGGAACGGGTTACAAAAGATCCTTTTCCATCGTAAGCCGTTATGGATTTTGTTTTGTAACGTCCGTATGGATCAATATCACTATATTCCGTTGTGACTTTCTCTGTGGGGATATTGTCATTCAGAATTTCTTTTTTCAGATTCCCCTTTTCGTCATACTCGTATGTTCGTTTTTGAGAATAGATGTCACTACCCAAATATTTGTTGGTAATTACACTTTTTATTTTGTTCTGATAGGGAGAGCCGACATTGGTATATTCATAAATATTCTCTTGCCTGATATCTCCGGTGGTAATAGTCACTTTACCGGGGTTTCCTTCAATATACGAATCGTTATGTGTCGTTGTGGTTAACCCGCTCAGATGATCGGTTTTCGTTTCTTCCTCTATATAGGGGAAGTACCTCTTTCCCAGACCTTCTCTTTTGTTGGTGAATACATGGGAGGAAATGAGCTGGTTGCCGGAAGTCTCACTTTCTTGTTTCTCCACGAACACATTGTAGTATTGAGTGTCGTATCCATAGGTGGTGGTATTTTGAATATCAGATACAATATCTTTGGCGGTAACTTTTTCAAAACCCAGAAATCCTTTGCCATGCAGATGCATACGTCCGTTTTGATATTTCATTTCGGTCGTAAACATAGTAGTACCGTCACCGACAGCGTAACTCTTTACTACCTTCAATTTGTCGTTTAAACCAATGAGAGGATAGTTTTTCAGGTAGAATTGCGAGGCGAGATAGACGGATGGATCGTATGTGTATGCGTAGTCAATGGAAATTGTTTTTCCCATGCCGTCTTTTATTTTATTGACATAGAGCTCTTCACAATTCTTTCCCAAGCTGAACGAATACATGGCATTGCCATTAGTGTTGGAGAATGCATTATAAATAATTTCGTCTTTTCCATCCCCATTGAAATCGGCATTAATGTTATTATTCATTGGCTCAACACCGGATAAGAGAGTGAAGTTATTCCAATTGAATTTGAGCCCGGTAAAATATCCGATTGTCAATTTTGTTGATGCAGTGAAATAGGCAATGTCCACTCTATGATCTCCGTTGTAATCTCCGGGGTATAGTTTGGTCAAATGTTGTTTCAGTTCAGGGAGAAGTCTTTTTGCGAATTCTTTACCAGTGGATAGATGTATGGCAGTTTCATTGTCGGTTTCATCATAAGCAATCTTCTGAGTGATAAGGTCTGTTTTACCATCACCATTGAAGTCTGAAAAATAAATTCCCGTGTTATACGTAGGATAATCACCACTAAATAATAATTGGTATCTGTATTTATCGTTCACTTTATTCAGGGTGTATATCCGGAATCCGTTTCTATCCAGCACCATTATATCGGTTTTCCCATCTCCGTTAAAATCCAGCATATATTTATTATTCGGGAAGTCTGCTGTATGGGCCTTGTTGCCCCATACGATGTCCTGGCCTGCTACTAAATTGTTGATGGAAGAATCACTTAGCCTGTAAGTCTGAGAGGTGTTTTCAAAAACTAACTCCAGTTTTCTGTCGCCGTCAAAGTCACCGGCCAGTCCTACGGTAGGTTGCTCTATATACCTTCCTACTGTGAAGAATGCACCGGGCTGCTTGCCTTGGTTAATATATAATTGATGGTTATAGACGATGTTGCTATCGAAGTTCTTTTTGCGAGTGACCAATACAAAATCGGTCAGTCCGTCTCCATTGAAGTCTCCGGGTATAATAGTGTAGAAGTCATTGTAAACACTGCTTGTTTCATCCGGAAAAAGAAGAAGGCCCATGGCACGCCATTTACTGAATCCATTGGCCGAATTGTCGGCAACGTAGAATACGATTTGACTTTGTGGATCTCCACGCACGAAAGTTGCAAAGTCCATCCGTCCGTCTCCATTGAAATCTGCATACCAAAAAGGTTGTTGTTCTTTTCTGTATAAACCTTCCGGCTGGAAAACATCTGTTTTAATTGTGTTGTCTGCCGTTCCCCATTCGATGGAAGTAGCATTCATTTTTTCATAACTTCCGTTATATACTTGTACAGACGTCAGGCGGGTATTGATCGGATCCCAATTGTATCGCAGGTCATACCACCGTATTATTTTCTCTCCTTTCTTTATAACTATTTTACTCAGTACTCTGGAAATACATGTTCTGGAGCCTCCGATGTATAAGTATTGATTATCGGGCCGTTCGCCATATTGAAATTCTACAGTGTAGGAAGGTGCTTTGTTGGCGGATACATTTCCGGTATACTGGATGGAGTGTAGACGTACTTCTCCTGTCAGTTCTTCGGGAAATTTGTCATAATTGTATAAAATATAGTTCCCATTGCGGTCTGTTGCCCGTTTTAAAAGCCAGGCCAGCTTGCGATTTTGATCAAGTGCATCCATTCGGGAATCATCTGTAGAACCATATTCCAACTTTGTTCCCTCTTTGGTGATAACCTCAAAATACATTTGAGGATTTACTTTCGTTTTTATCTGGCTATAATTCTCTATCTCTGTTTTAAATTCCTTGTTGGGGTTTTCCGGAGTACCGGATAGTAAGAATAACCTCTGTCCGTCAAGTATATAGTTGTCGGTGCTGTCCAGTTTTATTTCCGATATTTCTCCGTCATGATGCAATGTACTCCCGGTACGTGTAATTGCTGATGAAGCTGATAAACTCCATCCCCAACCCAAATATCCGTTTCCTCCATTGCTGTCATAAACTAATGAGATCTTTGGCTGTACGTTATTGATTCCTTCCGGGCAGTCAATAGGAAGGGTATAAGTGGCTGCTCCTATCGGATTGACTCTGAACTCCCCGGGGATGCTGCCAACCATACCTCCCGAAGTGGGATCGATGGTATTGTCGGTTGGTGGAAACAATAATGCAGGATCTATTTGTGCATGGAAAGTATTGCCGTCGGAGGGCGTATAAGAGAAGCCGGGTAACAGGGATATATAATCTCTGGCTATGTATTCCAGGTTAGTGCCGGAATAGTTGTCCTGCAGTGTATACTCTTTTGCTTGGGCTGAAAGCGGGTTGGGCTTGCCCAGGCAGGTCATGATTAATAGTAAGAGGACCTGTATTTTTTTCATGATATTTACTTTTGAGTGTTTTCCAACTGTTGGATTTTACTGTTTTGTTGCTCGACAACGTTTTGTAGTTCGATAACATGCAAGGTTAATTCTTCTATTTTCTGAAGTAGCTTTACTTGCATTTCCACCAGGTTCATACCGTTTTCTTTTACCTCAATAGCCGATGGTATTCCCGGTAGATGTCCGTTGGCTTTGATAAATTCGCTGGTCTCTTTCAGAGAGGGCAATTGATAGTCTTTCTCAAAAACAAAGTCGGCGAATTTGTCAATACTTTCCACTTTTATTTCTGCTGCCCGGAGAACTCCCTTTATATCCATGTTTTGATTAAAGATAAACTTGGGTAAAGTTGTCGTAAAATGTATTCCTGTGTTGTTTTGGGCACCCACTTCCACTTGTCCGAATTCTGTTTTTATTTTTAAGGCACCTCCGGTCCCGTTTCCACGAATTGCGCCTCCTATATGAAGCTTTTCCGCAGGTTTGGATATGCCGATACCGACTTTTCCTCCGGGACTTGTCATCAATATGTTTGCATTGGAAGTATATGTGTTCAGGTAAAGAGTTTTATCCCCATATCCATTGGGGTTTCCTTCTATAATCAGGTATCCTTCATTACTGCCTCTGATACGGCCTCCGTTAATGGCTCCGAAGCAGGTATAGCTTGCGTAGTCTTTTCCTAATACGGCTGCAACTTTAGAGCCCAGGTATTTTTCTTGTCCATATGCCCGTAGCGTACCGGCGTTTAGTTGGACATCTCCTTCATAGACAACGGTTGAACTGTTGCTTGTAGTGATCTGTGCAAACTTTATTGTTGCTACTGTTTCTTTTTCTGTTTCCAAGCCGGGGGAAGTCATTTTTACGGTTACTTTACCATTGGTCGAGGTCACGGTTTGAGTGAATTCGCCTATAGACGGTTGACTCAATATCGGAGTTTGGTTGTTTAAGAGTATTTCTATACATGTGGTTGTTGGCATGTAGCAATTGTTAACTCTTGTGATCTGGACAGATTGGTTCTGAGGAATGTCAAAAGTCCATGTATATACATTTGAAGTGGCGTAATCCACACCGGATATATCTAATTTGCCACTTAGATGGTCTTGTCCGTACGTGATCTGAGAGGTTTGCGCAACTACTGTTTTACATAAACAGATAAGTATTGTGATAACTATGATGGCTTTTATTGTTTTCATAATATATGTTTGATTATTTGAGGGGTTATATTTTGTAAGATACCTATTGTTTTATGACCTTAAATTCTTTTCGGTTGCCTTCTATCATGATGATAAGAAGGTATATACCTTTGTCATACATCGACATGTTAATCGTATTGGTATTATTGTTGTTTTTGTCTTTGTATAATAGCTTTCCTTGTGTGTTGTAAAGCATTAATTCTGTGAGAGGATTATTGTTTGCGCTTTGAGTTGAAATTGTTAAATTTTCGTGGGTTGGGTTAGGATATATTGTTATGGAGAAAGTTTCTATGAGTTCGTTGATGCTTTCCTGACGGGATTTATCCTGACGGGTTTGATCCTGTTTGGAAGGTAGCAATATAACTTTCCGTGATAGGCGATTACCACTTTCGTCATATTCATATTTCAAAACTTGTTGTGCATAAGCCTGAAAACCGAATAGTGCAGATAGTATTGAGGTTGTGAGAATTCGTTTTATATAAGTCACCATAATTTGTAGAGTGTTTTTGAGTTTGTTTGATAAGCAAACAGGAGGCTGTTCGAAATATTTGTTCTCCCAGCCTCTTGTCAACTTGTTGCTATTAATCTATAGAAACCGTGATAACCGGTTTCGTGCTTGGTTTACTTACGAATGATTCGATTGATTGTGTTATTCACCTTGATTATGTAAATTCCACTTGCCTGTTCATAGAGGTTAATCGTTTCTTTATTCGTATTCAGATTATTCATATTCAGAACAATGCGGCCGTTCATGTCATACACCTGGATGGTATGAATGGTTTCTTCGGATTCTATATTAACTGGTCCATCGGTAGGATTTGGATAAATAGAGGTTGCAGTTGTGGCTGACTCTTCTATGCCTGTTATCACTATAGAAGTAGTTGCTTTGGCTGTTTCGTAGTTTCCGAAGACGGCTGTTACGCTGTATGAATATGTGCCGCTCACCACATTCTCATCCGTATAACTTGTCTCTGTGAGGGTGGCCAGTAGTTCTTCACCACGATATACGTTGTATTCGGGAGTGTCTACGGAACCTGCCGGAGCTTCCCATGTCAATGATACGCCTTCGGTGGTTACCATTGCTTTGAGATTGGTAACTGTTCCGATTTCGTTGGAGATTGTTTGAGAAGATGGGGCTGGTGTAATAGCTGTGTTATCTGCTTTTGGAAGAGTCCACATGCCAAGACGTTCGCCGGAGTTGGAAATCAGATATACATTACCGGCCCAGTCAAAAGCAAGGCTGTTGGAGTTAGCTCCCAGTCCGGGTTTGATTGAATGAAGCCTTTTGATGGAAGGTACTCCCTCTTCGTTATAAGTGATTCCTAATATCTTAATTTCATTGTTACATCCCATGGCAATGCGGGTTCCGTCGAGGCTGATGGCCATACCGCCGTTCCGGGAATTTTCTATGACAGTAGGATCTACCTTACCTGATACAAAGTCTATTGTGGTACCATTGTAGTGGATTAACGAAGGAACATTGGCTTCGTCTGCTGCCCGGTATTGGGAAATCCACCATCCACCACGTCCGTCCGGTAGGATTGTAGAGTTCATATTCAGTTGATATCCGCCTGTGGCCGCATTGTTGAAGGCAACGCTTGGAGCTTCTGTCCAGTTTGTCGCTGTTCCAATGTTGTACTGCAGAATGTTTCCGGCTTTGCCATCTACTTTATAATCTTCGTCGAATGTATACAGTATTGTATTTTCACCTGTGCCAGTTACATAACAAGAGGAAGAAGAACCGTGTACTGCTTCATTGGAAGAGTTACTGGCAAGGCCATTGGCATCTCTGGTCAGTCCATCGAATAGGCTGACGAAATTATCAGCTGGTTTGGCAGGATCCATTATGTAGATGCCGGAATGGGCATCGCTGAAATCACACATGAACACTCTGCTGTCCGGTGCTACTGCTAAACGGAATGGACTGTTGCTGGTACTCCACTCAATACCGCCGTCGTAAGCTTTATTGGCCTGACCGGTAATGTCTTTGAATTGTGGATCCATGATGTAAATACCTTGTCCTGTGGTACGATTGCCGGAAGTGCCCGGTTTGCTGCTTGCTACATATATGCGTCCAAAGTAGGGGCTTTCAGGGTTATTGTCTATGGCAACTCCGTAGGCGTTGTAAAATTTCAGTGTCTCTTCGTCTCCGGTCATTTTTATCGGGCGGGCCACACTTTTAGCTGTTGCTTTCACTTGCCAATGTATATCCTTACCCAAAGGTATTTCTGTTTTTGCTATTGAAACCTGGTTGTTTCCTTTAGATAAAGCACCTGCACTGTATGATTTCAAAACCTTATCTCCACTGGTGAATTCAATGGCTACTTCGGTGGCATCTTCATTGAGCAGGAAGCTGAACTTATACTGCTGTTCTGTGCTTTCCATCTTTAGTGCAGAGGCATAAATATTTGCAGTAGCATCTGTTGTAACTGTTTGGAATTGGGTTATTCCCGTGTTTTGGGTATGCAGGTATAGATTCATGTCGTATCCGTTTACTGTACCCGTTGCCATCATGTAAGGTTCGGTACTTTCACTTGAATTACTACCGGTTAGTACTTCGGATATTTTGATTGCTTTATCCAAGCCTTCTGTTATGTCGAATAAAATGGCACATGGATGGGTTAAATCGTTATCGCAGTTGGGAGATATCATAAATGAATGTTGTGCGTAACGGAAGAAGTTAGCACCTTTGGCTTGTGGTGATAGTAATTTTTCATTTACTGCTCCATGGCTGATTAGCGGGTTACGATCTGCAATTGTCCAGTCGAAACCAAATTCAGTAGGTAATAATACTTCGCTGTCTACAATGAAGCGATCGGTGCCGAGAGGAGAGGGGGTAAATGTAATCGCTTCTCCCCAAAGTGCCTCGGTATAGCTACCATCCATCATGTATTTATAACCAATGATGTTAGGGGTTTCTTCGTCAATCAGATATCCTACAATTCGGATTTGTCTGGAACTTCCGGTAGTAACTGCCGGAGTGTAAATTTTACATTTCCAGCGTGGACCACTGATGGCAAATGTCTCTCCGATAGTAGATCCTGAAAAATTCCCCTGTTGAGTTGTTTCAAAGAATAATTTTGGCTCTGATTCGTCATCATCCCAAGTATATACTTTGAATTTCTGATCATCGGCTGGTAGTTTTACAATATTCTTATTACAAGCCATTAAGTAGCCATCAGCAGAGAATGCGATGTCGCTTATTGGCAGGATGCCACTTTCGATACCAGTGAGTTTTAATTCACTAATTAATTCACCTGTTGCTGGATTTCCTACATAAATTTGTGGCTCTGTTGTTAGAACGTATAGCTTATTGTTGTGTAAAATGCTTTTGCGGATATTCTTATCTTTAAGCCATTCGAATGTACTTGTAGCGGTTTCCTGGGTTTGATAAAATGGCATTGCTATAGCACCTGCTTCCTGGTTGGGGTCCGGATAATCCGCAGGAATCTCTTTTTCTATGATTACTGTTTTGTTTTCAATTTGTGTGATTAGGGAAGTTGTCTCGCCAGCTTTTACTTCTGCGTCTATTTCGGCAGTTTCATAGTTTTCTGCTGTTATTTTGATTTTGTATTTCCCAGGTTCCAAATTAAAGAAAGCATAGAATCCATTATAGCATTCATCGGTTTGATAAGAACCTATGCTGTTGCCTTTATTATCGAATAACTCTACCTGAGCTTTGTTTATGGGCAACCATTGGTCGTTTGTTCCGGCCTTATAGAGATATAGAGGATTGTTAATACGTTCGTTGGAACTTTTTATGAGTCCGGCCAAAATACCTTTAGAATCTTGTTCTGCTTCGAAATAGTCACAAAAATAGCGAAAGAAACGTGCTGATTCCAATTTACGGTAATCTTCATTAAGTAAACGATGAGTTTCGGGCAAATAGTCATGGAATTCACCTTCGGAAAGGAAGCCTGGTACTGTGTTGTTTTTTAAAACTCCCAGATGATAACCATAAAATGAAAAGTCGCCACGAACATTCATATTGGTAGCACTATAGTAGGTCCAATTGGTTAGTGGGTTGTCGTACATTCTGGACCAGCATGATTGTGCCATTGGTTTACTAAGTGCGGGGGCTGGTTCATCGTCTGTTCCGCGATATAGCAGTAAAAGATAATTGGTACCTTGATTTACGCCAACAGCGTTGCTATGGATAGATAAGAAAGCGTCCATATCATTTGCTGATGCCTCTTCTGCTATTTCAGTCAGGTTACGGTCGTCTTCGTCCCTGTTCTCGGTTCTTGACATCATAACGGTTGCTCCATGGGCTTCGAGCATATCGCGTAGAGCTAATCCTTTCGTTAGATTACTGGAAGATTCCCAGAAGCCTTTTGGATCATTGGCTCCATAAGGAATAGTGACAACATTCCGGTCGTTGGCTGCATCAAAACCTCCATGACCTGGATTGATATAGATTCTTACACCTGTAAGATCTTTTGCGTTGAGCCCTGCGCACAGTAGGCATAGGCCGACTATGATTATGTATTTCAGTGTTTTCATAATTAAAATCTCTATTTAATGGTAATTTGCATGAGGTAAATGTCACCGTTGTCTGTATTGAAAACGATGGATGAGTTATCAGCAGAAACGGCCGGATACATTGCGATAATAGAAGGGTCACTAAGTGTTTTGTGTTTTTGTCCGTCTACGGATGCAACCTCAATGGTTGAAGATAGTATACGTTCTCCGTTGTCATTATCGTTCATACCTACAATCCATTCATTACCTAACCATACAGGTGCATTTAGGTTAGCTATACGTATTGGATTGGAACCGTCTATATTGGATATGAATGTGCCTTTTCCGGCTACTTTATACAGTATTTTTTTCCCATCCGGAGATATGGAAGGCCAAAGATAACTGTAGTTTTTACCATTGGGAGAGAGTTCTGTGCGTTCTCCGTTATGATACAATATTAATTGGCGGTTCTCGATGTTGACTACGTCCGGAGTTGTTTTTATCTTTTCTCCGTATACTCTTTTGGATGACAACCGATTGCCTTTGACATATAGAATATTTCCATCGACGGCTTTATGTAGCTGGAAGTTACGTGTTGACGACATTAACTGACTTTCTTTTTTATTTGTCAGGTCTATCTTCTTTAGAGCTGTTTCTCTCATATTCCTTTTATTCAGTGATTGTTCACGATAGAAAATATTATTTCCATCGGCACTGATCTGAACATTATATCCGGCATTGGGTGCTTTAGTTACTACGGTTACTTTGCCGTTTTTTAGGTCGTACTTTTTAAGCCCGGAATAATTATCGGAGGTAAATAGTAAGTATTCACCTGTAGGGCTGAACTTGGGATGGTAAGCTTTGCCGACATCTGTACCTGGTAATTGTTTTACAGATACAACATTCACTTCTTGTGAATAAGTTTGCTGACATAAGTAAAGTAGCAAAAGCAGAAAAAACTTTCTCATGATTTTAAAAAATTAAAGGTTAATAATGGTGTTCTATATATTATATATTGAGCTTAGTACTTTTCTTAAAATAGGGTACTGAAAAGAAGTATTTCCGTCTATCGGAAGAACTGTTTCTGCTACTTATGCTTATTTTATTCCCTCAAATATTCATTAATTTATTTTTAGAAACAAATATTTAGGAATTAAATTAACTTATTTTGTTTTATGATTATTAATATTAAACATTCGGAATTGTGGCTTTTGAGGGGAGAAGTATTTTCTGGTTGGATTTTTATGAATTGTTTTGGCTGTGTATCGCTTTATTGGATTGTCGGGGAGGTGTAAATGGAGGGGCGATGTGGTAATCTGTTGCTTTTTAGTTCTTTGTGTGTTGTTAGTTTTCTTTTGTTGGTTTGAGATTGTTTGTATGGTTTATTGTAAGTTACCGTTTCTGTAATTATTGTATTTAAAAGGCTTTTTTGTTTTTTGTTGTTAAGCTTAAAACATTGTGTTTAAATATACTACTACTTACGGATTGTGGAAAATTTGGAAGCTCTGTGAAATTAGGTGGAGTTTTTATTTATACCAAGTTCTATCAGAACTATATGATATATGCTTTGCAGTATTTCATTGCATGAGCATAAATGTACTTTCGTGATTCTCGCGGATTTAGTTTGGCGCTAAAG
>NZ_CATJGZ010000095.1:0-43338 GCF_949740115.1 Bacteroides sp. 41_26 | reverse complement strand
TGTTTCTTGAAAAATGAGAGAAAAGAGATAACTAATTGATTTATAAAGTTAATAACAAATAAAAAAGTATTCAATTATTAGGAATACAACATAGAAGTATGAATAAAAAATCAATTTTATCTTTATTGCTTTTGTTCTTTTGCACATTCGGTGTGCAGGCAGAAGAATATGAAACGACCTCGCCTAACGGCACGTTGAAAATAAAGCTACGGGTAGATAATGGTACGACCTATGAGGTATGGCATGGCGATAAGCAGTTGATATCCCCTTCGTCTATAGGGTTGAATCTTTCTAACGGGACAATTGTGGGAGGAGGAACGGTAAAAAGTACAACGACCAATCATGTGGATCAAACAATTGATGTTGTAGCCGGAAAAAATAAAACTCTGAGAGAGGCTTATAATGAGCTGTTAATATCATTTAATGAAAACTATGACCTTTTGGTGAGAGCTTACGATGAGGGGATAGCATATCGTTTTATCACCCGTCTGGGTGGAGAGATTATTATCAATAGTGAAGATGCTGTGTTCAATTTTACTTCAACCCCGACAATCTATTTCCCGGAGTGCGATACTAATTATTCCGGAGAAAAAGACCAGCAGGGGAAAGTACACCAGATTCATCAGGGATATAGAAACTTTGAACGGCTCTATAAAACTTATAATGCACCGACTGATATCACGAACAATCGCTTTTCTGTATCTCCCGTACTGTTTTCGTATCCTGATACTCCTTACAAGATTGTTGTAACGGAATCTGATACATATGATTATCCGGGATTGTATATGGAGCAAAACGGCGTGAATTCTATGCGTGGAAAGTGGGCTCAATACCCTAAAGAGGTTATGGATTCTGATCCTTCAAATTCCAGCTACTGGTATTCTAATCATCTGGTTATTTCAAGAGAAAACTATATTGCAAAAACAGAAGGAAGCCGCACATTCCCCTGGAGAGTTATTATTGTTTCTGATGATGACAAATCTCTGCTTAACAATGAATTGGTGTATATGTTGGCAGAACCTTGCCGTTTGACGGATACTTCTTGGATACAGCCGGGTAAAAGTGCTTGGGAATGGTGGCACAAAGCCGTTTTAGAAGGAGTCGATTTTCCATCAGGAAATAAGAATCTGTCTTTTCAATTATATAAATATTATGTTGATTGGGCTTCTCAGCATGGTATTGAATATATGACACTTGATGCCGGTTGGTCTGAAGATTATATACGTACATTATGCCTTTATGCAAAACAGAAGAATGTGAAAATTTTGGTTTGGACATGGGCAAGTTGTGTTAGAGAGAATCCGCAGGATTGGATTAAGAAGATGAAAGACTATGGTGTTTCCGGAGCAAAGATCGATTTCTTTGAACGCAGTGATCAGATTGCTATGCGTTGGGGACGGGAGTTTGCACAACGCCTGGCAGACAATCAAATGGTTGCCCTGTTCCATGGTTGTCCGGTTCCAACCGGGATCAATCGTACTTATCCCAACATCCTGAATTTTGAGGCTGTCCGTGGTGCTGAGTGTAATTTCTGGGAAAGCACTCTGACGCCTGAATATCATACACAATTTCCTTTTATACGTTCATTGGCTGGTCCCGAAGATTATACTCCGGGGTCTATGAGAAATGTAACTCAGGAGGAGTTCAAACCTATTGACAAGGACAACACTCCACCAATGAGTATGGGTACCAGAGCTCACGAACTGTCAATGTATGTCATCTATGACCAGTGGGTGGGATATTTATGTGACTCTCCAACAGAATACAATAAATATCCGGATATACTTAGTTTCTTGTCAACAGTTCCTACAATCTGGGATAAAACAGTACCATTGGATGCCAAATTGGGAGATTATATTCTGATGGCTAAACAAAAGGGAAAAGACTGGTATGTAGGTGGTATGACCGACTGGACTCCAAGAACGGTAGAAATTGATTTCAGTTTTCTGGAAGCTGGTGCCTCTTATCAGGCTGACATCTTTAAGGATGTTCCTGCATCGGGTGAACAGCCCAAAGAGTATGTTTGTGAAAAGATGGAAATCACTAAAGATACTAAACTTTCTATCAACATGGCCAAAGGAGGCGGTTTTGCCATTCGCTTGCTCCATTCCTCCGGTTCGGGTATTGCAAAGGTCAATCAGGAGAATCCTCTCACTGTGTATGTGGAGAAAGAATCCGATACGCTTCATGTAAAGACAAAGAAAATAATTGAGGCAGTGAAAATAAACAATATCTCCGGACAGGTTTTATTTGCGAAGAATTTTAAGGATGGTTCTTATTCTGAGCAGATAGATCTTTCGGGCTTCAATAGAGGAGTATATGTAGTTTCTGTGAAGACAGAAGCTGCATTGGCCTCGACAACTTTTATCTATTAATGAAAAACAAATGTATTATGAAAAACGTAGAAATTTTTAGATGCACATGTGCGTTGGTCGGACTTGCCTGTACCTCTGCTTTTGCTCAGGTGAAACATGCTTCATTTTCTGAGATCATTAATCCTGTTGTAGTAGACGGTGGAACAGAGAGTATTCCTATGGTGTATGAAGCTGCTGCTGCCTGGGGAGATTATAACAACGATGGTTTTCTGGATGTGATTATAGCCGGTGTAACTTCACAAGGAGAGCAAACATTACTTTATAAAAATAAAGATGGAAAGCAATTTGAGCAAGTTGCGCATAATTTTCCGGGTTTGAGGACATCCAGTGCCACCTGGTTCGACTATAATAATGATGGAAATCTGGATTTGTTTCTGGCCGGAAAGAAAAGTAATGGAGAATACTATGCTGGTTTATGGAAAAATAAAGGAGGAGATGCCGGTTTTGAAGAGGTCTTTACAGGGCTATTCCCTTTGATTAATAACGGAAAGGAAAATCGTTCTAACCGATATGTAGTAGCTGCTGATTATGACGGTGACGGCTGGACGGATCTTTATATTCAGGGGCGTACAAGCGAAGGTGACAAGAATACCGGAATCTCATACTTATACAGAAATGTAAATGGGGAGAATTTTGAACGTATTGACAAGCCGGTAAAAAACAAAATGGGTAGCAGTGCGGCTAAACCCTTTGTTCAGTTATCTGGTGGTGGGGCTGCCTGGGCTGACTATGATGGTGATGGATTCTTGGATCTGATTGTTTCGGGTGAAGGAATTGACGTTGACAAGTATGATGCCGACTATGGTTATCATGGCAGTTATAATGGTGCAGTCTACAAAAACAATGGTGATGGAACTTTTGCCGAACCCATTGAATTTGAAGGTATAGAAGAAGGCAATCCTGTCTGGATTGATTATAATAATGATGGAAAACAGGATTTTATGGTTCCCGGAGTTAGATGGGACGAAGCTGTGAGCTGGAACTGGCGCGGTGACGTGTATATCAATTCAGTAGGAGGATTTACCAAATATGGTGCTGCTACAACGGGGTTGCCAAATAGCAGACAGGCGCTTTCTGTCGATGCAGGCGATGTTAACAATGACGGTTTTAGCGATATCCTGTATATGAATGCTACAGAGGAGACTGATATGGTTTATTTGAACAATGGAGGCAAACTGGATGCTCCTATGTTTACTGCTTCTCCGTTAGTGTATGCTGGTGCAAAAGCACAGAGGGGTGGAACAGCCAATCTGGTAGATTTTGACAATGATGGTAATTTGGATGCATTTCTTGTGGGTTATGGCGATGCGGGAGGATCACATACCCGCCTGATGAAGAATAATTTAGGCGAAGGAATTACTGCAAATAAGGCTCCCGGTGCACCTACCAATTTGAAAGCAGTGTCGGGTTCCAATGGCATTGTAATGTTCTCATGGGATGCCCCGGCTGATGATGTAACTCCGGCCAGTGCTCTGAAATATAATTTGTATATCAAACAGGGAGATGTTATCAGAATGACAATTCCGGCTGATATTACTACCGGACGGTTGAAAGTAGCCGAAGTTTCCGGATTAATCAGCAAGAGAGTGTTATATAAGGTAACAGGACTGACTGGCGAGTATACATGGGGAGTACAAGCGGTTGATAATGCTAAAGTAGGTGGCCCGTTTGCTATTTTTGGTGCAGGAACCGGAATAACAAACGAACCGGAGAAGACCTCTGTAAAGGTTATGAGCGAGGGAGACGCCATCCGTATTACTGCTGCCAGTGATCTGAACGGTATAATCAATGTTTATTCCATGGATGGAGTTAATGTATATTCAGAATCAGTATCATTGAATAATACAACTGTAAATCTGCCGAAAGGGATTTATCTTGTAAAGATTACATTAGCTAATGAAACAATAACAGAAAAGGTGATTGTTTGGTAAAAGGATAACGAACAGGGTAAGAAGGCTATCGGATATTTCGGTAGCCTTTTTTTGTATTTCACTGCAGAGTATGCAGGGGCTTAATTATTTAAAATGAACTATATAATTACTCAGTGTGCTCTGTGGTGGATTGATTACTTAATCCTTCCATATATCCCTACGTTTACTTATTTTTTTTAACTTTGCCCAAAAAGAAGTCCTGTTTTTTAAAAAGAACATATTAAAACTGACCGACGAAGAGCTATTACATCAGTATGCCACGTCTGGTAAAACAGAATATTTTGGTGAACTTTACAACCGATATATTCCGTTATTATATGGTCTTTGTCTCAAGTATCTGACCGACGAAGCACGTGCACAGGATGCAGTAATGCAACTTTTTGAAGATCTGCTTCCTAAAATACCCCATTATGAAATAAAGGTTTTCAAACCCTGGCTATATCGGGTAGCAAAGAACCACTGTCTACAAATACTGAGAAAAGAAAATAAAGAAATTCCTCTCGATTATACGATTAACCTTGTGGAATCTGATGAATTTCTGCATCTTTTATCTGAAGAAGATACTTCGGAAGAACAACTGAATGCCCTGAAGCATTGTCTTGAAAAGCTTCCCGAATTTCAGCGTATCAGCATCATGCATTTTTTTATGGAAGAAATGTCTTATGCCGATATTGTAGAGCAAACAGGCTTTACACTGAATAACGTGAAAAGCCATATCCAGAATGGAAAACGTAATTTAAAGATTTGTATAAAGAACCAGACCCAATGAAGCTATTAGACTACATACGAGGAACCCGTAAAGGGCGGGAAGCTCATCGCCTGCAAAAGGAAGCGATGCGAGATCCTTTTCTTGCCGACGCTATGGATGGTTACGACGGCGCAGGGGAAAGTCAGGAGCAACAGATAGAGTTACTTCGCCGCCGGATTACAATGAGGGTGAAAAGGAAGCAGAATCATGCTTTAGCCTGGAGTGTGGCTGCCAGTCTCCTGTTAGGTGTTTGTTTGGGTGGTTATTTTCTGTTCCAAAAAGATAAATTACCGGAAGAAACTCTCATGGCTCTGGAACAATTGCAACGGGATACTATTTTACAAACACCTTCACAGATACCTGCTGAAGCAGAGGTGAAGTTGGCGAAGACACTGAAAAAGGATTCGATGAGACCACTCATCAGTCAGGAACGAAGAGTGAAACCTGCAGTTACTGCCAAAACCATTGCTCCCGAAGTGAAAGAGCAATCTGCGGTAGAAGTAGAGATGAGTGTGGCCCTTTCAGAAGAATTAAAACTGGCTGATACTACAATCGCTGCAGACGATAATAATCTTGCCCGGAAGTTGCAGGATAGGGTAGAAGGCCTAAAGGTCGGTGGGATAAAAGGACGTGTGACTGATGAAAACGGAGAACCTCTTATGGGAGCTAATATTCTTGTAAAAGGAACCGGTAAGGGTACGGTTTCGGATGTAAATGGAAACTTCACATTAGATACAGACGGAAACAAAGAGATTGCGGTCAACTATATCGGTTATGAACCGATAACTCTTCCTGCAGATACCGGCAAAGAAATATTGATTGCCATGAATGAAAGCAAAGAGGCATTAAACGAAGTAGTGGTAGTGGGCTATGGTACTGAAAGGAAAAAGAATCTCACAGGTTCGGTAGTACGCGTTGAGCCGTTGACCATGCCGGAGCCTGTTCCTGTGATAGGGCTCAAAGCATATAAGAAGTACCTGAAAAAGAATAGGATCCGTCCAACAGATGAAGAATGCGCAAAGGTAAAAGGGGAAGTGGTACTGACTTTCCATGTAGATAAAAAGGGGCGCCCGGTCAATATAAAAATAAAGAACAGCCTATGTGCTTCTGCTGATAAAGAAGCAATACGTCTTGTAGAAGACGGGCCGGACTGGTTGGCGGGAGATAAAGAAGTAACACTGAATATTAAATTCTAAAGAAAGTGTTTTGGAAGAACTGGAAAAGATTCCATCATTCGAGGCTGTTTTATAATCAGAGCAATAATAAAGAGCTCTCAACTCGTGAAAACTCTTTTCCATTTAGTAGAGAATATCGAAATATCCCCTATCGTTGTCATCCAGGTCTCGCGATTGACTGGGAAGTATTATTCAACTTAGTTCCAAGTTCTGATAAAGCCAAGAATAATGTATTTAATTCATCGGAAGTAAAGTCAACCAATTTGCCATTTATCATATTGCATAGAAGGTATTTGTATGCCAATGGCAGGGTAAGAAAAGGCTATTATTTAGTCTTAATGAATCCAATCGGGTTACGTGGTCTTTCGTCCCACGCCTTTTTGGTTTGCAGTTCTGCCAGTGTTTGGTTGATTAGCTCTATTTGCATCCGGGTATCGTCGTTGATGTCATTGTAGTCGGCAAAAACTTCTTCGAGGTATTGTTTGAGTTCTTTAACTTCCACCTGTAACTCTGAAATACGGTCTACCGGAGGATTGGCTATCAATTGGCGGACAGCAATAAAGGCGCGTATAATCTGTATGTTTACATCTATTGCAATGTTACTGTTGAGTACGGAAGAGAGTTGGGCGACACCATGTTCGGTGAATGCGTAGGGCATATACCGGGTACCTTCCCTCTTTGAGGTGCTAATTCTGCACCTCAAATCTTCCCATTCTTCCTTAGTCAGTTCAAACATGAAATCGCTGGGGAAGCGACGGAGGTTGTTTTTTACAGAGAACGTTTCAAATACTTTGTCTCTGTATCGTACATCTCTGCCAAATCGAAGTCCAACATCACCTTCTGACCTCGTATCTCGTATATTTTATTTTGAATAATTAGTAATTCATCCATGTCCTATTTTATTTTTTGTATCACAAAAGTAGAGTTAATTCTTCATTTCTCCTATATTATTACCATCCTTTTTCTCTTGTCGAACAACATCCGGCGCAAATGTTACCAACGCTCCTTTTCCGTCTCCCGTCCTCTTCCATCCCCGTTTTCCTGTCAACTTCCGCATTGTTATTATAACTATACCCTAACCACTCAAACTCAAACATAGAACAAAAAATTACCTCCTGACGCATCATTTTCCTATTTTGCACCCGTCCAATACGGTGTGTTACCCTCTTTTCGTACGTCCGTTCCTTCCTTCTCGAAATACATGGCCTTCCGTTGAACCCTTGCGAAGTGGATGAAACTAATGAGTGTGGATGGGCTTTTACCGTCCGATCTATAAACGAAAAATAGCTGTAAGTCAAAAAACTTACAGCTATTTAATCATGCACGGGAGGAGAGGCTCGAACTCCCGACACCCGGTTTTGGAGACCGGTGCTCTACCAACTGAGCTACTCCCGTGTTTGCGGGTGCAAAGGTAGAATAATCTTCCGAATCTGCAAGTACTTCTGCAAAGAAGTTTTCAACTATTTTAGTTTTTCCCATTCATCGGGTTTGAATCCCACTAATACAAAATTATCAGTCACTACCAATGGACGTTTCACCAGTTTACCATTGGTAGCCAGCAGGGCTATCTGTTCTTCTTCGCTCATCGTGGTAAGCTTCTCTTTGAGGTTCAGCTCTTTATAAACCAGTCCACTGGTGTTGAAAAACTTTTTTACCGGTAGTCCACTAAGTGGAATCCATGCTTTCAGCTCTTCTACGGTGGGGTTGTTTTCTACGATGAGACGGTTGGTGTACTCAATATTATTTTCAGTCAGCCACTTTTTTGCCTTTTGGCAAGTGCTACACGCTGGGTATTGCAAAAAGATTGGTTTCATATTTCTATTATTTTAAAGCATTTGTAAATCTTGGTATATGATACGGTAAGCGGCTGCTTTCTTATCCAATGCTAATGGGTAAGCACGGGAAGAAGAAGGCATTCGGTAGAGCCGCATCGGGCGATTTTCAAACACAAACTCAGAAAAATCGCCTACTTTGGGCTCTTCTACATTGAATTGCATGCGAAGGGTATCTGTGGCTTTTTGCCCGGTGGTTACGATGGTTTTGCATTCCGGTAATTGTCGGAGCATAGCAGCTATGTCAGTAGACTGAACAACCTCTAAGAATTTGTCGGAAGCATTATCCTGCAAACGTCGTATGGCAGAAGCTGTATCGAATAAGGCAATCCCCTTTTTATTGAGAAAATCAATGATTTGTTCACGACAAAAAGCTTTCTTTGACTCATTCAGAAAATGATCTTTGTTGTCAAAGAACAGGAGTCCCACAATTCTCCACATATCATTATTTAAATTTGGATAATAAAAATCCATAGACCATCTTTTCTTTTGTGGCGGAAAACTGCCCAGCATTAACAATTTTGCATGCGGAGGTAAAAACGGTTCCAGGGGATGATTTTCTATCTCTATTTCCATATTTACAGTTTATTTGCAACAAAAATAGTGATAATACCTATTTCTGAGAACTCTTTTGTTTAAACGTTACCTAAAAAATATTTTTTTAGAATTTATTGTGTACTTTTGTATAAGCACAATCTATTTGAAATGAACATATTACTTACTAGAAGGACTCTTTTATACTTATTTTTAATACTCTTACCCCCTTTGGGAATAGAAGAGTGTAATGCTATTAATATAGAATATGATAAACACACAGACCAGTTTTCTTCAAGAAAAAAGATAAAAGGACACGTCGTCGATTCTAAAGGGGAAATTTTGATTGGAGCTACTGTAAAAGTGAAAGGGGAGCCCGACGGAACCATTACTAATGCAGAGGGTGAATTTTCTTTAGTAGTAGAACAGGATGCTGTTCTGCAAATTTCCTTTGTGGGATGTGAGACTAAGGAAGTGCCTGTACGAGGACAAACTGAATTTGAGATACTACTCAAAGAAGATGCCGTGATGCTTGATCCTATTATTGTCACTGCACTTGGCATTGAAAAGAAGGAATCTTCTCTCTCATATTCGGCTATGCAGCTCAAAAGTGATGAACTGAACCGGGTGAAGGACCCTAATATGATTACTGCACTGGCAGGAAAAGCAGCAGGTGTGCAAATTAGTAAGAATTCCTCAGGACCGGGTGCATCAGCTAAGGTCAGTATTCGTGGTATACGTTCTGTAGTCAGTGATAATCAGCCTTTATATGTAATAGATGGTGTTCCGATGCTCAACTCTACTTCCGAACAAGCCTATTCGGCTATTGGAGGTACAGCCAATGCCGGCAATCGTGATGGAGGTGACGGCATTTCTAATCTGAATCCTGAGGATGTAGAGAGTATAACGATTCTGAAAGGTGCTCCGGCTGCAGCTTTGTATGGTAGCCAGGCTGCTAATGGGGTAATATTGATAACCACTAAAAAAGGGAGCGAGTCCGGAGTTCATAAAGTATCTTTCTCTACCAGCCTGACCGTTGATAATGCTTTTAGTCTTCCTGAAATGCAAAACCGCTATGGAGTGAGTGATGATGTAGATAGCTGGGGAGCAAAGGCCGAACTGCCGGATCGGGACAACCTGAAGAATTTCTTTCGTACCGGTTTTACTTCCATTACTTCTATATCTGTGAGCCATGGAAACGAGAAGTTACAAAATTATTTCTCTTATGCCAATACCAGCGGAAGGGGCATTATAGATAAAAATCAGCTTTCTAAACACAATCTGAATTTCCGAGAAACCTCCTCTTTGTTCAATGGCCGGTTGAAACTGGATGGCAGTGTGAATGTGATGCGTCAGGTAGTAAAGAATAAACCTGTTACCGGAGGCTTTTATATGAATCCCCTGGTGGGATTGTATCGCTTTCCTCGTGGCGAAGATCTGTCTTATTATAAAGATCATTTTGAAGTATATGATGAAGATCGTAAGCTCAATGTACAGAATTGGCATACGTCTTTTGAAGATTTTGAGCAAAACCCTTATTGGATTGTCAATCGTATCCAGAGTAAAGACACCCGTTCCAGAATCATTACGTCTTTGTCCGCTCGTGTGAAGGTGAATGATTGGCTCGATATCCAGGCACGTGGTACTATGGATTATGCAAATGACAAATTACGGCAGAAGTTTTATGCTTCTACAGCTCCGGCATTGGCGGGAGTGAATGGTCGCTATATTGAAATGGATTATCAGGAGGTACTGCTTTATGGAGATGTGATGGCAACGGCAAAGAAGAAGTGGGGTGACATCTCACTGGATGCCGCTATGGGTGCCAGCATTAATGACAAGATCGTAAATTCTGTCCGTTACGACTCTAAGACGGCTTCCTTGAAATTTCCCAATGTCTTTAATCTGACCAATATTATTATGAACGGTTCGGCCAGCCTCGATCAGAAGATTGATGCTCACAGGCAGTTGCAGTCGGTATTTGCTACAGCACAGGTGGGATACAGAGAGAGCCTTTTTGTAGATGTGACCGCCCGTAATGACTGGGCTTCTACTCTGGCTTACACCCGGCATGAGCGGACGGGGTTTTTCTATCCCTCTGTTGGTGCTTCTCTTATTCTGAATAAACTGATAGCTTTGCCGGAATGGGTTTCTTTTGGTAAAGTGCGCGGTACATACAGTAAAGTGGGTAATGATATCCCACTGTTTATCACCAATCCGGTTTCACACGTTACTGCCGGCGGTGAAGTGCAGGCCAGTGATGCGGCTCCTTTTAAAGAGATGGAGCCTGAAATGACATACTCTGTGGAAGTAGGTACCGAGTGGCGTTTCCTTAGTAATCGTCTGGGCATTAATGCCACTTATTACCGTACTAATACTCGCAATCAATTCTTCAAGCTGCCGGCTTTATCCGGAGACAAATATGCCTATCGGTATGTCAATGCCGGTAATATACAGAATGAGGGCTGGGAGCTGACACTGGATGCCGCACCTGTGATGAAGCGGGACTTCATCTGGAAAACAACACTCAATTTCTCTTCCAATAAGAACCGGATTATCGAACTGCATGAACAGTTAAAGGAGTTTGTTTACGGTCCTACCAGTTTTTCGTCGAGTTATGCCATGAAGTTAGTGAAAGGTGGTTCTATCGGCGATATTTACGGAAAAGCTTTTGTTCGTGATGGCAGTGGAAATATCGTTTACGAGGCCGGGGGCGAAAATAAAGGATTGCCTCAGGTTGAGGGAGACGGAAATACGGTGAAGGTAGGCAATGCCAATCCTCTCTTTTCGATGGGGTGGAGCCATACTCTTTCTTACAAAGGGGTCAGCCTTTATTTTTTGATAGACTGCCGGTATGGTGGAGATATTCTTTCACAAACCCAGGCCGATATGGATATGTATGGAGTTTCCAAAACTACGGCCGACGCCAGGGACGATGGATATATCGTGCTGGAGGGACATCGTGTAGAGAATGTAAAGGGATTCTACAAGAACGTAGTTGGCGGACGTGCGGGTGTGACGGAATACTATATGTATGATGCCACAAACGTGCGTCTGCGAGAACTTTCTCTAAACTATCAGTTGCCTGCCGGCTGGATAGCTAAAACGAAAGTTTTCAAAGATATACAGCTCTCTTTTGTAGGGCGCAATCTTTTTTTTATTTACAAGAAAGCGCCTTTTGATCCCGATCTGGTACTTTCTACCGGAAATGATAACCAGGGAATCGAAGTCTATGGAATGCCCACGACACGTAGTTGGGGATTCAGTATTAAATGTGAATTTTAAAGCAGGGGAGGGGTAAAATGATGAAAAAGAATATGATTCTTCTGTTTTTGTTTATAGGGTCGATACTGATATCCTGTACTTCCCAATTCAGAGAGTACAATACCGATTTGGCAGGCATTACCGATGAAGATTTGAAAGCGGATAACAATGACCATGGTATTCGTCTGGGCATTATTCAGCAGGGTATTTATTTTAATTATGATTATGGCAAAGGCAAGAACTGGCCCTTTCAATTGACGCAGAATCTTAATGCTGATATGTTCTGTGGATATATGCACGATGCCAAGCCACTGAATGGAGGTAGCCATAATTCCGATTATAATATGCAGGACGGTTGGAATAGTGCGATGTGGGGACATACGTATGCTTATATCTTTCCTCAGATTTATCAGTCGGAAATCCATACCCGTACAGGGCAGCCGGCATTCTTTGGCATTACAAAGATTCTGAAAGTAGAGGTGATGCATCGTGTGACAGATTATTATGGCCCTGTAGTATATACCAATTTTGCAAATCCGGAAAACAATTATCAGCCCGATACGCAGGAGGAAGTATATGATGAGTTCTTCCATGAACTGGATACGGTGGTTACCGTTCTTTCTGATTACATAGAACGAATGCCGGAAGCTGCAGAGTTTGCCCGTTTTGATATTCTGCTTGATGGGAAATATTGCTCCTGGATTAAGTTTGCCAACTCTTTGCGGATGAGGCTTGCCATGCGTTTAGCTGTGGTGAGTCCGTTGAAAGCCCGCTCGGAGTTCTTGAAAGCTTTAGATAATGCGTATGGCGTTTTTGAGTATGCTACCGAATTGGCGTCTGTCTCTACCGGTAGTGGATACTCCAATCCACTTGGTGAACTCAACCGTGTGTGGAATGAGACTTATATGAATGCCTCTATAGAATCTATAATGAATGGTTACGGTGACCCCCGGCGGGAATTTTATTTTGAACATTGTACGGCTCCGGATTTAAAGGGAGAGTATCGCGGCATTCGTCAGGGGACTTGTTTTGCCCACAATCGTTATAACACTTTGTCGAAGCTGGCGGTAGATCAGTCTACAGATGCGGTTTTAATGACTGCCGCCGAGGTGTGGTTTCTTCGTGCGGAGGCGGCATTGCGTGGCTGGACATCAGAGGATGCGGGAGAATGCTATAAGCAAGGAGTGGCTTCCTCTTTCCGCCAGTACAATCTGACTGCGACAGACGATTATCTGAACAGTGATAATCGGGCTGCTGATTTTGTTGATACGTATGATCCCGATAATAATATAAAGGCTCGTTGTCAGGTGTCTCCACGCTGGATAGAAAGTGCAGATCGGGAGGTTAAACTGGAAAAGATCATTACTCAAAAATGGTTGGCTATGTTTCCCGAAGGTTGTGAGGCATGGGCAGAACAGCGTCGGACAGGTTATCCGCGTCTTTTCCCTGTAAGATTTAATAATAGCCGGAATCATTGTATTGATACGGAAACAATGGTTCGTCGTCTGAACTTTCCCGGTTCATTAGAGACGGAGGACGGAGAACAATACCGTAAGTTAGTGGATGCGTTGGGCGGAGAAGACAATGGAGGTACGCGTCTTTGGTGGGATACCGGGCGTAATTGGTAAGTTAGTTTGTTATGACTATGAAAGAATATTGCCATTTATAGTGGATAACCTTCGGAGCCCATTGCTCCGGAGGTTTTTTATTTTTGTAGTTGGGTAGCTTATCCTTCTACTTCCAGATTACTCATTCTGTCAGTGGTTTGAAACTCAAACTCCGGATATTCGTATAAACTAAACCGGGGCTCTGTTTCACCTTCTGTGTAGCTCCATATGCTGGCGTAGTCTTCGGGATCTTCTCCCATCTTACCCAATTGTCTTAGATAAGCGGCAAGCGATTTATTTTCTACAATATAAATTTCTCCCATTTTATCGATGATCGGACTATGGTGGCGTGTGCGGTCATGGTCGAAGCGGAGAATACGTTTTCCGTCTTCAGTAAGACCTACCATGTTGAACGTCATACTCTTGCCTATGGCAGGGAGGTTGAGTACACTTCGGTCGGTAGCCAGGAAAGGCAGGTGGTGTTTCCTCATGAAGCGACGGATACGAGTTGCTGTGTCTTCTCCTTTTTCGAGTAGGGTGTACAGTTCTGTAGCTTGCTCCGGTGTCAGCTGACCGTATATCTTTTCTTCATGCTGTTCCTGCAAGGAGCGGCTGTTGGGGGTAAATACAGCGTAGTTTTCATTGAAGCCTTTCACTGAGAAGGTATAATAACAAACGACTCCAAGGGAGTTGAGTATCTGACGCAGTCTTGTTGTATGTCCTCGCCGGGAAGCTGCTACGGTATAAACTAACTGGTTGGTGATAAGCCACCCGGCAGAAAGTATCTTGCTGATGGCTTCCCGTGCTTCCGGAGTGACCTCCAATGGTGTCTGGAAGTGTGTTTGGATGATGAATTGCTTCACACCAATAGCTGAAGCCTTTTCTTTAAACTCACGAAGAATCTCAACGAGCTCGTCATTGATACGCATCGGAAGATAGGCTGGCAAGCGCGAACCGAGACGTACACGTTGTAGTTCGGCATACTTTTCTCCCTCCGGACGTTCCTGATTAGCTTTCCGTTTGCGGGCGGCCATCCGGTATACAGCTTCCAGAATGTTTCGTAATGTTTTGTTTTGGCTCATTAGTGCATCTCCACCTGTGATAAGGATATCACGCAGTTGCGTGTCTTCTTCGAAATAACTCATCAGGCGGCGTAGCTTTTTATCCCAGGATTCTTTGGGGCGCAGGCTGTCGAATTCAAAATTCAGACGCTCGCTCTGGAAATCGTACATACGCTGGCAAGAAGCACACAATCCGCCGCAAGCCCGTCCCATGGTATCCGGTATCAGGATAGCAACTTCCGGATAACGGCGATGAATATTGTGCCCGTCCGGAAGTAACCATCCGGCTGCATTGGGCTTTCCGGCTTCTACTATGTCTTCTTTTTCCCAGGCACGGATATTGCCATATGTCTCTACCAGACGGGGGGAATAAAGAATATAACTGCGGATTGCTTCGTCATTGTATCCGTCTCCGGTAATATCAAGTAGTGATAGGTAATAAGGAGTAGCAAAGAAGGGCATTCCTTTTTTACGTGCACGCGAAAGCAGATACATCGTTTCGCTGGAAAGTGAATTTCCCAGTAGGCGGTTTAATTCGGAAGGGCTTTTTATGGCCATTGACAAGTGAAAACGGAAGTCGTTCCACCATTGGCTGACGAGTTGATACTTCTCGTCATAGCTCAGTCCTTCGTCAAATTTGAAACGGGTGGAACCGGATTTACGGTTTTCAATCTTCTGTATCAGTACGTGCAGCATTCGTTCTTTGTTTTGTGCACGGAGTTCCATGACTTCTTCATCCAGTCCGGTGACCCAGCGTTCGGTACGGCTTTTTATCCGTTGTGGAGAGGGGAGGGGCATTTCGGGGGCATCCAGTCTTTTGAAGAGATAGAATAAGTCTATGAATAAGTCTGTTACCAGATCTGTATTTTCCAGTTGCCCGATGAGAAACTGGTGGAGTACTGAAAGAGTCTGTACAGGCATGTCCTGTCCTGTGGAGAGTTCGTGGATATTTGTTCCGTCGTAATTGATAAGGAGTCGAATTTGCTTACCCGGGTTACTTTCAGCTTGCGGATGGAGTGACAGGAATCTTTCGAGGCTGTTTCTAAAGTCTTTATCGTTAATACTTTGACCGGCCAGTTGGCAGAGTTCCGGTAACTCCTGTTGGTATAGTTGTTTCAGTTGTGAAAGAGTGAGGGTTAGCATTTTCTTTTGTTTCATAAGCGATTTTTCTTTTATTGGTGGTCAATATGTCAATGTACATGCACCAAACATCTACGCTAAATATTCCCGGATAAATCGGTATATTTAACGAAACGAGTCATTTATTGGCGCATTATTAGGCATAAATATACAAAAAAAAGCGGAAGTACGTGACTTCCGCTTTTCTATAGCTGCATTCTTTTACGATTATTTTTTGTTTCGTAACATTTATGCTTTGACATCTTCGTTCTTACGTTTAGGCTCTTTCTTGGCCAATAAGATAATGTTATAGACATATTCTGTCATCCATTGTTCGGAGTAGCCGAGACGTTCTTTGTACTGTCGTACGGAAGTCGCTGTTTTGTGTACGTCATCTGCTTTCCATACTGTTTTGGTACACACATCGTGTACGGTTTTTGCTGTCATGTTGCGAAGCGTCTTTTTAAATACAGACGGCATACGGAATTTCCACTGCATAAGGTTACCCATTAACATCATCAGGTCATTAGAGAAACCCTGATACATAAATAAATAGGCCTGTATGTCGTTTTGTGTACGGCAGTTCTTTTTTATTGAAGAATCGATTTCTTTGAAAAATGATTCGCTGATTCCATAATCTTCCATTAACATTTTACGGGCTGCTGCTTTTTCGCCTAATCCCAGTTTTCCTCCCTGGGTGGGTATTTTGAACAGGCGTTTGAATTGCGCTACATCCGGGAGAAAACGGATATTGGTGATACCAAGACTTACAGCAATTACCGATTGGAAATATACGCGTGTCAATGACACGAAATCTTCTACATTACCTACAGCCTTTCCGTCGGCTTCGGCTTTTTTCTTGAATAAGTTAGCAAATATGCTCATATATATTAATTATAAATTTTGAATTATGAATTCGGGTTTGCGATTGCAAAAGTACTAAATAAGTTGATTTACACCAACTATTACATCATTCATCACTTAAAATTCGTAATTAAACCGTCTACCAACATTCAATATCCTTTTCTATATCTTTCATCTTATCTATTTCAGTCTGAAGTAAAATTTATGATTCTCAAATATCGGTTCTATTATATCAAACCGGATAAATTTAGCCAGCAAATGTTCGGCAGCACGACGCGGGATATTTGCCAGGCGGCAGTATCGATTTAATGAAAGTGAGGTGTTCGCTTCGAGCAGATCAAGCAACAGTTGCTCCCGTTCGGTGTATTGTATCAGTTCTCCTACCGGATTATCACTTTGTTCCCATACACGCAGATGTACCGGAGTAGCCAGTATATTTTCATCTTTTATACGAATATAAGCCAGTGGTTTGCCGGTTTCATCTTTTGCATATACCGGCTTTTGGGCACTTTCATCTATTTGTACCACTAATATAGAACGTCCTTCGGCATGAAATGTTTGCATGGAGTAGTGAACTTCGGGCAGACAGTAGAGTTGAGCCGCTGCTTCTATCATATATTTCTCTTCGTCTGAACGTACACCGGCTATTTTTCCATTGTCCTTAACGCCGATGAGTAAACGCCCGCCATCGGTATTGGAAAAGGCCGACAATGTTCTGGCTATTTTGCGGGCATCCGAAATTTCAAATTTAAAATCCTGTTGCTGGTGCTCTCCCTCAGCTATTAAAATATGTATGTATTCGGTATCTGTAAGTGGTTTCATGGCTGCAAAAGTAAAGAAAAAAGCCGAAACCGCCTTTTTTAGATGATTTTTCGCGGATTATTTCAAAAAAAATATTGTTTTTATGTGTTTATTTCGGGAAAGAATGTATTTTTGCCAATCATTATTAACGAAGAAAATATAAAAAGGATCATGAAAGAATTAGTAGAAAAAATCGCAGCTCTTGTAGCTGATTTCAACAAGGATGCAAATGCACAGATCGAAAACGGTAATAAAGCTGCTGGAACACGTGCACGTAAGGCTTCATTGGAAATTGAAAAAGCAATGAAAGAATTCCGTAAAGTGTCTTTGGAAGAATCAAAAAAGTAATTTTTTGAATAAAGAGAAATGCGAAGCCAGACCTTGTGAGGACTGGCTTTTTTATTTTATAGCTGTTGGGAGTGGGCGTTTATGACTGAAATTCACCACAGAGTCGCACAGAGTTCCACTGAGTGTTATTTATCTGATTAAAAAAAATAATTAAAACTCCGTGTCACTCTGTGAGACTCTGTGGTGAACTATATTCAGAGTTGTGTTTCAATTAACCACCGCTTGCCGTACCTCCCCCTGCGGGAAGCAGTTTCAGATATTCGCCATACCCTTCTTCTTTCATCTTTTCTTTGGGGATGAAACGCAGGGAAGCACTGTTGATACAATAACGTAGCCCTCCTTTATCTGCAGGACCGTCTGTGAAAACATGTCCTAAATGTGCATCTCCGGTCTTGCTGCGTACCTCTATACGTCTCATGCCATGAGAGGTATCCATGTTTTCCTTCACCAATGTTTTATCTATTGGTTTTGTGAAACTGGGCCAACCACATCCTGAATCAAATTTATCAGTAGATATAAACAATGGTTCGCCGGTAGTGATATCTACATAGATACCGGGTCGTTTCTCATCCCAATATTCATTATGAAAGGCTGGCTCGGTAGCACTTTTTTGTGTTACGGCATATTGCTCGTTGGTGAGCTTGGCACGAAGTGTGGCGTCATCCGGTTTCTTGTAAACAGGTTTTGCTGTCGTTTTGGGAGCATTCGCTTTTTTGGCCAGTCCAAACAAAGCCGGGTCGATATGGCAATACCCTCCCGGATTTTTATCCAGATAATCCTGGTGATAATCTTCTGCCTGATAAAAGTTGGATAATGGTTTTATTTCAATAGCGAGTGGCTTTGAATAGTTCTTTGCCAATGCTTCTACAGCAGTTTGTATAATCGGCAGATCAGCTTTATCCGTGTAATAAATACCTGTACGATACTGTGATCCGCGATCGTTTCCCTGCCGGTTGACACTGGTGGGGTCTATTGTTTTAAAGTATAAATCTATTAGTAAAGGAAGCTCTACTTCCTGTGGATTATAGGTTACCTTTACCGTTTCGGCGAAATTGGTATTTCCGCTACACACCTGTTGGTATGTGGGGTTGGCAATATTTCCGTTTGCATAACCTGCCTGAGTGCTCTCTACACCCCTGATTTGTTTCAGAAAATGTTCTGTACCCCAGAAACAACCACCGGCAAAATATATTTCCTTTTGATCTTTCATATTGTTATTCTCCTGTTTTTTGAGTTTAGTACTCTGCACGCTCTGTGCATTACCTGTCAGCGAACAGCCCATGAAGAGCAGTATAGTTATAACGATTGTTTTCATACTTTTCATATAGTATATAACAAAATAGTGGTGTGTTTCACTTGTATCATTCAACTCTTTTTTAGTTATTTCACTATATCTTCTCTTTATTATGCTTATTTTTGGCACAAACTATCTTCAATTTTGCAGCAGATATAAATAAAAGCAGATATGGCTAAGCAACAATTCAATAAACTCATCTGGCTGGTAGATACGATCTATCGGAGCGGGCGCATTACGTTTGCTGAGATCAATCGTCGCTGGCGGGCAGGAGATAGTACTCGTACGGATATTCCTTTGCGTACTTTTCATAATCACCGGCAGGCTATCGAAGAGATGTTCGACATTAATATAGAATGTGATAAGTGTACAAATACTTATTATATAGCTGATGCCGAGGGAATGTTGGGAGATAAGCTCAAAATGTGGTTGCTCAACAGCTTTTCATTAAACAATATTTTGCAGGAAAATGTGGATATGAAGAACCGGATTGTTTTTGAGGAGGCTCCTTTGGGACTGCAATATATGGATGTCATAATAGATGCTATGAGGGCAGGGTTTGTGCTTCACATGGAGTATCAGGCTTATAACTGGGGGCAACCGAAAGAGGTTTGTCTGGAACCTTACTTCCTGAAACTGTTCCGTCATCGCTGGTATCTGATAGGAGTCAACCGGAAGTATGAAGCTTTCCGTTCTTATTCTTTAGATAGGATTAAGTCGGTAAGGACAGGGAATGATACGTTCCGCTTTCCCCGGAAATTCACTCCACAGGATTATTTTCAGAATTGTTTCGGTATCATTCGTGATGAGGCACAACAACCGCAACGTACTGTTTTGCGGGTTGTTGCCGAGCAGGCTCCTTATCTGCGTAACCTACCTTTGCATCCCAGTCAGCAAGAGATAATAACGACAGATACTTATACTGATTTTGAAATGTATATATCGCATACTTATGATTTTATTCAGGAGTTGTTGTCTAAAGGATCGACGGTGGAGGTTCTTGAACCTCAAAGTTTGCGTGATTTGATGAAGGCTGAAATAGAAAAGATGCAAAAATTGTACTGATTATGAATGCAAACGTACTCGAAAAGCTGAGGATATTGGCGGAGTCTGCCAAATATGATGTGTCTTGTGCTTCCAGTGGAACAGTGCGTGCCAACAAACCGGGAATGCTTGGTAATACTGTAGGAGGGTGGGGGATATGCCATAGTTTTGCCGAAGACGGGCGATGCATCTCTTTATTGAAGGTAATGCTTACCAATTATTGTATTTATGATTGTGCCTATTGTATCAACCGGCGTAGTAATGACTTGCCACGTGCTACTCTTTCTGTTTCTGAGTTGGTTGACTTGACCATTGAGTTTTATCGCCGTAATTATATAGAGGGTTTATTTCTTAGTTCGGGGGTTGTACGCAATCCCGATTATACGATGGAACGTCTGGTACGGGTAGCCAAAGACCTGCGTGAAGTGCATCGATTCAATGGATATATCCATTTGAAAAGTATCCCCGGAGCCAGTCGTGAACTGGTGACTGAAGCCGGACGTTATGCTGATCGTTTGAGTGTGAATGTTGAAATACCTAAAGAAGAGAATTTAAAGTTGCTTGCTCCGGAGAAAGACCATAAGAGTGTATTTGCTCCTATGTTGTATATTCAACAGGGGGTACTGGAAAGTAGTGAAGAACGGAAGAAATTCAGGTATGCCCCTCGTTTTGCCCCAGCGGGGCAGAGTACACAGATGATAGTTGGAGCTACTGCTGAAACAGATAAAGACATTCTCTTCCTCTCTTCTGCTTTGTATCAGCGTCCCACCATGAAACGGGTTTATTATTCCGGTTATGTTTCCGTCAATACCTATGATACCCGTTTGCCGGCTTTGAAACAACCACCTCTTGTCCGTGAAAACCGGTTGTATCAGGCAGACTGGTTAATGCGATTTTATCAGTTTAAAGTTGATGAAATTGTAGATGATGCTTATCCTGATCTTGATCTTGAAATAGATCCGAAGCTTTCGTGGGCATTGCGTCATCCCGAACAGTTTCCGATAGACATAAACAGGGCAGATTATGAAATGATACTTCGTGTACCGGGCATTGGAGTAAAGTCTGCAAAGTTGATTATTGCTTCGCGGCGTTATTCAAAGTTAGGATTCTATCAGCTTAAAAAGATAGGTGTAGTGATGAAGAAGGCGCAGTATTTTATTACTTGTAGTGAGCTTCCGATGAAGACTGTCAATGAAATGACCCCACATACTGTGCGTAGCCTGTTGCTTCCCAAACCCAGGAAGAAGATAGATGAGAATCAACTGACATTTACTTTTTCTGATTAACTCTGATTACAAACCGGCCTATGAATTTATTTATATATGATAAAACTTTTGAAGGTTTACTGACAGCTGTTTTTGATGCTTATTATCGTAAAACTTTTCCGGATATGTTACTGTCCGAAGGAGATACTTTACCTCTGTTTTATAATGAATCTTTTACTGTACATACCGATGAAGAGAAATCCGGACGTGTGTGGCGTGGATTACAAAAGAAACTCTCGGTTTCTGCTCTGTCATCTATTACCTGGTGCTGGCTTTCAGAACTTCCGGAGGTAGACATGTTGCTGTTCCGCTATATTCGTAAAGCAATTGATGCACCCCGTTCCATTGAAACTAATTTTGGAGACCCGGATGTACTGGAACTTGCAAAAATATGGAAAAAGGTAGATTGGGAGCGGCTACGTATGCTTCAGTTCGTTCGTTTTCAGAAGGCTGTGGATGGTACTTTTTTTGCTGCTTTTGAACCTCAGCATAATGCGTTACCACTTACCATAGAGCACTTCAGAGATCGTTTTGCCGATCAGAAGTGGTTGATCTATGATATGAAGCGCCGTTACGGTTTTTATTATGACCTGAAAACCGTAGAAGAGATTACTTTTGATGATGATAGTAGTGCTTCCCATCTCATTACCGGTATGTTGGACGAGAGCCTGATGGATAAGGATGAAAAACTTTTTCAGCAGCTATGGAAAACTTATTTTAAATCTATTACGATAAAAGAACGGCTCAACCCGAGGAAGCACAAACAAGATATGCCGGTACGTTACTGGAAGTATCTGACAGAAAAGCAAAAGTAGTTTTACTCTATTCTTTCTACTGTCACTTCCGGAAATTCCTGTATAAGTGACAACAGATGTCCTTCGTCATAGTTACGTTTCGATTTTATTACCATTGTCACTTGGTAGAGAGATGCTTCTCCGTGTCCTATGGTATCCATCTGATAGGATACAATCCGGTAATCTTTGGAGTTGAACTTATCTGCAATTAACTTTAGTATATTCTTGTTTTCTGTAGAGAAAGTGATCATGGAGCTTTTCATGCCTACACTTTTGAATATATAACTCAGTGCTTCGAGCCCGACGAGTGTTAGCAACATTGCAGCAATTCCTATCACATACATACCTGCACCTACAGCCAGACCGATTCCTGCTGTAGCCCATAATCCGGCGGCAGTGGTCAGCCCCCGCACTATTTGCTTCTGAAAAATAATGGTACCGGCACCGATAAAACCAATTCCACTGACTACCTGTGCTGCTACACGACTTGGATCCAGAGTAACACTACTCTCTTTTATAATATCCTGAAAGCCATATTGAGAAACAATCATTATCAAAGCGCTGCCCAGCGATACAAGAAAGTGGGTACGATAACCTGCTTCTTTGGCACGATACTCTCTGTCCAGTCCGATGATGGCACCCAATATACCGGCTACTAACAATCTTAATACAAAATCAAAATTTAATGCCATACTTTTACTCTCCTTTCTGTTTTCAAGTACGCTCTCTGATGTTTATGTATAACCATCTTTACAGGCTCTTAAAGATACAACTGTTTTCTCTTTCGTTGTCATTTATTTAGTGTTATTTTAGAGTTCAGGATGAGTTTTTGTGATAAAGAGGTCATTTACTGTAGATTTTATAGTATTTGATTATCTGTTATACTTAAAATCAGTATCTTCGCAAAGAGAATATATGTATTCTATGCTGAACCGGGCTTTAAGGCATATAAATCTATAATTAAGGCATATGAACAAACAAGAAGAAGACATCTTAGAATCCATGACGCAGAAGGTTGTTAAATATGGAGATGCTGAAGAAGGTAGAAATACCGGCACTTTGGTCGGTTTTGTCTTATTGAATACCAAAGAGTGTGATTTTGAAAGAATAAAAAAGAACCTGAAGGTCGACTGGAAAGATGTTGATTGGGGAAAAGTTACTAAAGAAGGATCCGCACTGGTGTTTGAGGTTGATGATATGATGCTTTGTCTTAGCTATTTTGATGCTCCGGTTCCCGATAAAGAAGCTGAGTATAATGCCGAAAACAACTATCTGTGGCCGGAAGCTGTTGAAGTGACGAAAACACATGTGGCCCAACTGTGTATAGCTGTACTGAGGCGGAATGTGCCTGTCGTTGAAGCGGGGGAACTGTTTGTTAAAGGAGCCTCTTCTTGTTTGAAGCTGGAGAATGCAATTGGTTTTTACGCTTCGGGTACTGTGTTTGAGCCAGGGTTTTATATAGAAGCGTCAACTGTAATGAAAGAGGATACGTTGCCCATTCTGAACTGGATTTATTTTGGTTTTACAAGAGGAAAACAGGGGCCGGGTATTTATACGTATGGGATGACTGCCTTTGGTAAAGACGAATTGGAAATATTAGATAGTAGAATGAGTCCGGAAGAGTTAAGTGAGTTTTTGTATGATGTAGTATATTATATTTTAGAAAGTGATGTAACTCTGAGAGATGGTGAAACGATTGGAATGTCTGAAGAACAAAAGCTGGCTATAACTCGTTCGGAAGGAGTGTCGGTAGATGGTTTCAGTCTGAAAATTGCTCTTGAGTAAAATTTAAACAGGCTATTGGTGTAGCTGGGTTTACACGATTGATTATGAAGAAAAGAATTATTTATGCCCTCTGTTTTCTCGCGATACTGATAATAGAAATTATTATTGGCGTATATGTTCACGATACCTTTGTTCGTCCTTATGTGGGTGATATTCTGGTAGTCGTACTGATTTATTGTTTTATTCGGATCTTTATTCCCCGGTCTTTGCGCTGGTTACCGGTATATGTTTTTGCATTTGCTTGTTTTATTGAAATACTTCAGTTCTTCCAGCTTGCAGATGTGATGGGGTTATCTGAAAACGGATTGGCTAGAATTGTACTTGGATCAACTTTCGATTGGAAAGATATTCTTTGTTATGCGATAGGTTGTCTGGCACTTTTGCTGATAGAGTATATTGAACGTAGGATAGTACGGCACAGAAGAGAGACCCAATCGCTCATTGGTTATAAGAACCGGACTCACTGGTATCTTTAGGTGTACTTTTCTCTTTGTAAAGTGGATATCCGCAATGTTTGCAGTATACAGCATTTTCATCGTGTCCCGTTTTATGACAATTGGGACATTGTATATCTTTCAGCTTCTTATATTCTTTCATCATTGAAACGGACACAATGCCGGTTGGTACGGCGATGATAGTGTAACCAATCAGCATAACGCAAGCAGAGAGCAACTTACCCAAAGGTGTAACCGGAGTAATATCTCCATATCCTACTGTGGTCATAGTGACAATAGCCCAGTAGATGCTATTGGGTATATTGTTGAATTGTGTATCCGGCTGAGTACCTTCAATCATATACATCAGTGTGCCGATAGAGATCACAAGTATTACTACAAAAAGAAAGAACACTGCTATTTTCTTACTGCTCTCTTTGAGTGAAGTGAGCAATCGTTCTCCTTCCATCCAGAAAGTGAAAAGCTTGAATATACGAAACACCCGAATAATACGGAATGCCCGGATAACCAGTAGATAACGTGCTCCCGGCAGGAAAAAGGCAAGATATAGTGGTAGGGTTGCCAATAGGTCGATGATACCGAAGAAACTGAAAATGTACTTTTTAGGTTGTGGTGAACAGTAAATACGCGTAACGTATTCGAAAGTAAAGAAAGCCGTAAACAGATATTCGAATATAATAAACGGAGTTGAAAGCCAGGAAGGAATTCCTTGCAGACTTTCGAGAATGGCCAATAGAATACTGAGTGCAATACATACAATGAGCGCCACATCGAACATTTTTCCTGCTGGAGTATCCGATTCAAAGATGATAACATATAACTTATGTTTCAGTGGCTTATTATGTAAAAAACGTGTAAATCGCTCTCTTACTGTCATAATTTAACAATATAAACTTTCCATTGTTTACCGCACTTCCCCGTACGGAAAGCACAGCGTTAATCAATTACCCATTTGGGATTGTGCGGAATTGTTTTTTTAGGATTGTAGTTCATTCCCTCTTGCGTGGGTAGATGTAGAACGTATGTACGACCTGTTTTGTTTCTCAGTGAATGCTCACGCAACCAGGGATTTGCATCACGCAATTGTGCATAGGTGAGTCCGTTCTTTTGGGCATACTCGTCCAGGTTGTCTATGGCACTGGTGATAGTCACTTTCTTGTATGGAATAGGTGGATACAAGTGTTCCCGTTTTAGCAAGAAACCAAAGCGTTGCGGATTGCTGAATATCTCTTTGGCTGCCAGTAGACGGAACATATATCGGGAAGTTTCTTCCACCAGCCAAAGGTCCATGGCATGATCTGCAAGTTGCTTGTCCAACTGCGACGAAATACGTCCCTGCCCTGCATTATAGGCCGCAGAAACAGCCATCCAGTCACCGTATTTGGCATAAGCCTGTTTGAAATACTTGCATGCGGCAATGGTTGCTTTTTCGATGTTGTAACGTTCGTCGATGTTATCGTTCACCTCCAGTCCAAATTCACGTCCGGTGGCAGGCATGAATTGCCATAATCCGGCTGCCCCTGACGGAGAACGGGCAATGGGGTTGAGGCTGCTTTCAATCACCATGAGGTATTTGAAGTCATCGGGGATACCATTGGCTTTTAAGATAGGCTCGACGATCGGGAAATAGCGGTTGGCGCGTTTCAACATTAACATGGTAGTGGAGTGCATATAGGTGAAAGACATCATTTCACGATCCATACGCTCGCGGCGGTCATAGCGGCGAAGGTCAATTGTTTCACCGTCAAAGGTAGCCTGTTCAGGAACACTGGGAGGGCTGACACAATAGGGTACTTCAGACTTCACAGAGTGTGGTTCTGTCAGTTGTGTACTACCAATGAGAATAGGCAAGGTTGCACCGGCACAAAGTGCCAGCATGATACTTAATATTTGAGTAATACGAGTTGACTTCATAATTAATAATTAAAATAAATATGCCAATGTGCCAATTACCATTCGGCATATCTTCGTAAAATATTGCGCAGCCAATTGGCACATTGGCATATTAGCACATTGGCACATTATTGTTCACTTGGCAGCCACTGCAATAGTAGATACTGCCACCCAGATAGTTTTCTTTCTTTATCGTTTCTCCGCAACGGGGGCAGGCGGTACCTGCTGTGTCTTTAGACAGATGTGGTATATATCCTCCGTTTTTTCCAAAAATATCTGTTTCCGTACTGCGTCCTCCTTGTTCATAAATCTCGTGGAGCGTAGACTTTACCTTATCGTAAAGGTTTTCTCTTTTCTCCGTAGACAGAGCGTTGATCTTAGTTTTAGGGTGGATACGGGCATTGTACAGGATGTCCTGTAATACTCCGTTGCCTAATCCGGGTATGGTTTGTTCGGTAGCCAGAAAAGCTTTTGCCGTTTTTTTCTGTGCATCTTCGGCGTTTATCAGCTCCATGAAATATTCTTTGCTGAACTCTTCTGACATCACCTGCGGTTTATTTTTCGCCGCTTCGTAATAGGCAGATATAGGAGCATCGAATCCTTCGTTGGGAAAACACCACAAACCACCATACATTCGTACAGAAGCTACCAGGCAACTCTCGTCTTCGAAACCAATGAGTAGCTGGTGTTTGGCGGGAAGCCTTTCTCCGGGGGCAAAGTAACGCAGGTTGACGCCATCCGTAAGAATCAGTAACATCTCTCCGGCTTTTATCTCAATCATTCCGCCACGGGGATTGATTTCATCAATTGTTTTCCCGGCAAGTCGTTCGGGATACTCTTCCGGGTTGCCATAAAACCACGCGAATTTATGGGGTGTGTATTGCGCAAACACATCGGTAATCTTCTTTCCTCTTACAGTCCGGTTCAGTTGCTCGGACAGATAACGGGCTTCGGGAGCTTCGATCATGGGATTTATGAATTATGATTTATGAATTACTGCAAAGATACTCTCATTTTACGAGCTTCAAAGAACTTTTCCCGCTTTTAATACGTTTTTGTACTATACATTAAAAACAGTTTACGTCACATGAATATAGCAATCAGCGGAGCCAGTGGCTTTATTGGCAGGCATCTTACAGCATTTCTCACGGAGCAGGGACACCGGGTAGTTCCTTTGGGGCGGCCTATGTTCCGGGAGGGTACGTTAGGGTATCTGGTACAGGCATTGTCTCATTGTGACGTAGTCATTAACCTGGCCGGTGCACCTATCAGCAGGCGGTGGACACCAGAGTATAAACGGGAGCTGTATGATAGCAGGATCAATGTGACACATCGCATCATTCGTGCTTTGGGAGCAGTACGCCGGAAGCCTCAGCTTATGATTTCGGCTTCTGCCGTAGGATATTATCCGTTGGAGGGAACTTTTGATGAATATACCAATACGCGGGGGAGTGGATTTCTTGCTGATCTTTGTTATGCCTGGGAAAAAGAAGCCAAACGCTGTCCCCCGGAAATGCGGCTTGTGATAGCCCGTTTTGGAGTTGTCCTCTCTCCGGACGGAGGAGCTATGGAGCAAATGTTGCGTCCTTTAAAGATGAAATTGGCTGCTGCTATAGGTCCGGGCACACAACCTTTTCCGTGGATTAGTATTAATGATCTTTGCCGTGCAATGGCTTTTATTATCGAGAATGATGCGTTACGGGGAACTTTTAATTTTGTATCTCCGCAAGAGATTACGCAATATGCTTTTGCCCGTGCACTGGGCAAAGCCTACCATGCCTGGGGGACGATTATTGTACCTCATATATGTGTGCAACTGATGTATGGCGAAGGTGCGACTTCACTTATAACCGGGCAATATGTACGTCCCGGAAAACTACTGGAAGCAGGATTTAAATTTAGTGATGCTGTGGTGGAACAGCTGTTTCAGGGGATAGACCATAGTACCGTCAATGAACTTGATTTGCCTCGTTATATGGGGCGCTGGTATGAAATAGCCCGTTACGATCATCGTTTTGAACGTGGGATGTCTGAGGTGACAGCTACTTATACGCTGCTTCCCGATGGAAGTATCCGGGTAGAAAATGCCGGATACAAACAAGATGCTCATGGCAGAGGTAGGTACAAGCGTGCTATAGGACGTGCAAAGATACCTGATATTACTCATCCCGGAAAACTTAAAGTTTCATTCTTTCTGTGGTTTTATTCTGATTATTATATATTAGAACTGGATAAGGAAGGGTACAACTACGCTCTCATCGGTAGCAGTTCCGATAAGTATTTGTGGATATTAAGCCGGACACCTCAATTGCCCGAAGAGGTAAAGAAACGGTTGTTGACTGTTGCGTTACAGCGAGGATATGATATAAACTTATTAATATGGATTAACCAAAGTACACTTAAAATAGATTAGATTATGGAATATAAAATAGAACATCAGCCCGAACAGAAGCTGTTTAAGACTGAAGTAGAAGGTCGTACAGCTTTTGTACAATACCGTCTGTTGAACGGAGGTCTGGATATTATTCATACAATCGTTCCACGTCCACTGGAAGGACAAGGGATAGCTGCTGCGCTGGTGAAGGCTGCATATGATTATGCCGTTGCTAACGGATTGAAACCCAAGGCCACCTGCTCATATGCTGTTGCATGGTTACAACGTCATCCGGAGATGGCAAAAGGAGCAGTATAAAGATAACATTTATTTAACTCTCTAATAATAAGGTGAGGCTTTGGCTTCACCTTTTGTTTTATATTCATACTTCTCAATTTTAACTTGCAGGTTTTGACCTTGTAAGTATCAAATGGTATGAGTTCTCTTGTCTTTCCTTCTGCCTTAAACAGGGAATAGTTGTTTCAACTTATTTCAAGAGCGTGAGAATTTTGTTTCATTAGTATGAAACACTTGTTTCAACCTGTTGAGAATAAATTCTCAACCCATTAAGAAAAGTTTCTCACCGTATTGAGAAAAAATTCTCAATGCATTGAAACAATAAAAAAAGAGAAGAAGCGTGTGTCTGCTCAGAAACTTTTCCGACTAACGATTTTAATACAAGTACCTTACTATAAGGTATGCTCCATGTATGCCGACAGCAAAGAGGATGTGAACGGTTGGTGTCTTTTTCCGGAAGCTCGAATATATCTTCTTGATAAATGGTATTCCGATAGTTAACGATGGCTTCCCGTAAGAAGATAACTTAACTACCGGAAAATTTTGTTTCACAGGAAAGTAAGAAGTGAATGACGATTATTTATTTGCTTTCCAACGCTTCAGTTGTGGGAAGAACTGTTTCATATTTGCAATTGCTTCTTCTTTCGTCATCTTTATTTCAGAGTCATTGTTGAATTCATCTACAAACTGGGCGCAATGATTAATCATCTCGTCCATGGTACAATCTGCAGTGAAGTGTCCGTCAGCATAGCAATAACAGCAATATTCTTCATTCTTGCTACCATCTACTTCTGTTCCCAGTACGGCGGTGTCATTCAGTGGCATGCCACAGCTTTGGCAAAATTTCTGTTCCATAATTAGTTTTTGTATTTAAGTTATTTGGTTTTTATCGATAATCGTTTCCATATCCAGCGTGGTATCATTCGCCAGAAGAATACGATAAGGGCATACCGCCAGTCAACGACTACCACCCGTTGCTTACGATTGAGTGCCCGTATAATGTGAGTAGCCACTTTTCTGGGATTCATTAACAGTGGATATCTCTTACCGTCATTTAATAAGGCGGTAGATACAAACCCAGGCCGGATATCCGTGAAATAAATATTTAGCTTTTGCATGTGTGCAAGCTGTTCAAGGGCGTCAATGTATGTGTTTTGAAATCGCTTTGTAGCAGAGTAAGCAGGTGCAACTCCCAACCCTTTTGTTCCGGCTATGGAACTGATAACTGCCAGATGCCCCCCACTATGTAAGTGGAAATATTGGAAGGCAGCAGTAACCATTCGCGTGAATCCTTCTACATTAGTACTAACTGTTTGCAGCTCGATGTCCGGATTCAATTCCATATTCTGATGTCCTATGCCCGAACTGAGTAAAAATAAATCCATACCTCCCAATTTCTCGATTAGTTTGTGCAACTTTTCGGTGGCATCATCTTTAGTTATATCCAATACTTCGGTTTCTATGTTATCTGGCGCAATTGTTCGAAATGCTTCCAGCGAAGAGTGGCGTCTCCCTGCCACGCCTACTTTCCATCCTTGTAGCAGTAACCCTTTGGCTACTTCTTGTCCGATACCGGAGGTGGCTCCAATGATAATTGCTTTTTTCATTCCCTTGTTTGTAAGATTAGTATTTTGATTGGCAGAAGCAAAGGTAGATAAAACTTTTGAAAAATAGTCTGATATATTAAAAGTCTGACTTTTTAATCCACCTTTGGGCTGAATAATGCAAATATAGAAATTTATTTCTAATGTAACCTATCCATCTCTTTCCCTAAAATGAATATAATATCATAATGAAATGGCCTTTTTCCCATTTTGGAAAGCTTCTTTTTCATTTTGGTAGGATGGTGGATGAACTGTTTTGCATTATGAAGAAAATATATCATTGATACTGATATGTTTATTTGTTTATGGTAGAGTATTATCAGGGAATATACGTATTGAGAACAAAAGCAGTCAGTGTACTGTTACTGTTCTATCCGGGATTTTGGAAAAATAGATAATCTTTCCAAGGAGCAAGAGATTTATCCTTTGACTCCTTGCAGTTCTACTTCAAAAATCAATGTTGAGTAAGCAGGGATATTTCCACAGGCCCGTGTACCATATCCTAACTCGTAAGGGATATAAATGATCCAACGCGAACCAGTGGGCATTACTTTCAGTGCTTCCTGCCAACCTTCAATGACATCTTTCACCCGGAAGATTTCAGGGCGTTTGCGGGCAAAGGAGTCATCAAATACTTTTCCATCAATGAGGGTCCCCCGGTAGTGTACTTTTACGGTACTTTTGGCTGTTGGCACGGGGCCATTTCCCTTTAACAGAATTTTATACTGCACTCCGCAGGGAAGTTCCATTACTTCTTCTTCGGTGAGATTCTCTTTCAGAAAACGTTCGTTTGCTTCTTTATACTCTTTATGTTTAAGACTCATAATTTATATCTGGTTAATCTGTCATTAAAAACAAAACTCTTTAGTAATTTTCTTTTAGCCATATTCCTAAAAACTGATCATAAATTTGGTAAGTTCCCAGTTCCTGTGTCACAAAATCCTTTTCCAATAGTCCTTTTAGTGCAGACTGTACGGAGCTTGACGAAGATAATTTGTATTTTTTTATAAATGCTCCCGATGTGATTGCCTGGGCTTTTCCTTCTTTAGTGATGGCAATGAGTAACTCTTTTTGCTTTTCCGGTAAACGGAAGAGTATCTCGGAATAAGTATATTTGAATGAATCTATAATTTGACGTATCGCTTCACTCACCATTTTTACTTCACAGATCGTGCCTTGGGCTGTCATATCATAGAGGGTATGAAGCACTTTTTGCATGTACCAGGTGATACCGTCAAACTGATGGTAGATGGTTTCGATGGTTTCATTTGTAATACTCTTTCCGGCTTCATTGAAATGCCGTTGGGCGAATAATGTGTAATCTGTCAAAGAGATACTTTCCAGATGCATTATCGAAACACTTTGATAAAACGGTCGCGAAGCGGTAAGAAACATGTTACCCATCACATGCCGTTGGCTTCCGGCGAAGATAAAGTGTGCGTTATTACAACGTTGAACATAGGTGCGCAGCGTTGCTTCTATATTGTCTTCTGCATATCCGGCTATCTGCTGAAACTCGTCAATGGCAACAAGACAGGGTTTTTCGGCACGATTCAGATACTGAAATATTTCGTCAAGCGTAGTTGGAGGAGCTTGTATATCTCCTAATCCGAGGTTTAGAGAAGGAGTACCGTTAATATCAAAAGTCAGGCTTGTCTGTAAAGACTTGACACTCTCCCAAAAAGCCTGTAGTGCTTTCTTTCCGGCGGGCTTTAATCCTTCCAGAATCTCTTTGCTGAGAGCGAATACAAAATCGCGTAAGGATTTGCTGGCATAGATATCTATGAAGAATGTATAATAGTGTTTTTGAATCTCTTTATTTTGAAAACAATGTTGGATTAATCCGGTTTTTCCCATTCTACGGGTGGAGATAATAGCTATATTGTTTCCGTTAGTTACTTCCCGGATGAGGATTTCACTCTCTTTCTTCCGGTCGCAAAAGTAAGCAGGGGATATATATCCACTTGTAATAAAAGGATTTCTGATGATTGGCATAACTTTGTTTCTTTATTATGCAAAGATAATTATTATAAAGTAATAATGCAAAGATAATAATAATCTTATTGAAATAGATGTTTTATGGCCTCCCATGGTGTATAAAGGAGCATTCTTGGTCCGGAGAAACGCATCACTTGTCGCATCCGTTCACGCATAACAGGCTTATAGCAGTGTACGGTACACTGTTTGCACGAACTTTTATTCTCTCCGAACGGACAATGGTCCAGTCTTGCATGGGCATAACGCAACAACTCTTCGCACTGAATGCAAAGGTATTTATTCTTTTCTTTTTTCCGGCAATAGAGTCGGATCATTAACTCTACGATTCGTTTCTCCCGGTCAATACGATTCTTACTCAAATTTATTATTTGTTAGATGGCTACAAATGTAACCAACATATCTAAAAGATACGTATCTTTGCACCCCGAAAATAAGAGGATTGCTATGAATATTAACAGCAAAGCGAAAGGATTTGTTTGTGGAGCCGTGGCGGCAGCTACATACGGCATGAATCCGTTGTTTACTCTCCCGTTATATAAAGAAGGGATGAGTGTGGACTCGGTATTGTTTTATCGTTACGGTTTTGCCGTCCTTATTCTTGGTATCCTGATGAAGATACAAGGGCAATCATTTGCTTTGAAGAAGAACGAAATACTTCCGTTGGTGGTGGGAGGTTTACTCTTTTCCGCCTCTTCTTTGCTTCTGTTTATGAGTTACAAGCATATGGATGCAGGCATTGCTTCTACTATTCTGTTTGTTTATCCGTTGATGGTTGCCGTCATTATGTTTCTGTTTTTTCGTGAAAGGATATCTCTGTTGACTGTCTTTTGTATCTTGATGGCACTTTCGGGTATTGGTATGCTTTACAAAGGGGATGGTGGCGAAACTCTTAGTTTGATGGGTATGCTGCTGGTTATTCTCTCTTCGTTGTCATATGCTGTTTATATTGTAGGAGTCAATCACTCTACCCTTAAACTGATGTCTACAGCTAAGCTAACTTTTTATGCCTTACTTTTCGGACTTTCTATCTATATTGTTCGTTCCAACTTTTGTACAGAGTTACAGGCTATTCCTTCTCTTCCGGCCTGGGGGAATATTCTTGCAATGGCTTTTTTGCCTACGGTTATCTCTCTGATCTGTACTGCCATATCAATACATAGCATTGGTTCTACCTCTACAGCTATTATGGGGGCACTCGAACCGGTAACTGCTCTTTTTTTCGGTGTAATGATATTTGGTGAGCGACTCACACCTCGTCTGATGCTGGGGATTCTGATGATTCTTGTTGCCGTAACTTTTATTGTTGTAGGTAAATCTGTTATGGAGAAGATAAATCATCTGTTTATACAGTTGCTACATCGCCGATAATCAATGGCTGATTTTAGAGCGTTTCTTTATAGTTGATAAAACAGGAAGTTTGTTTTGTCAGAATGTATAGGGGAAGATAAATCCTTGTATAATAATTGTCTTGTAAATAGTTGAGAATCAATAGGAGAGAGGCGTACATATCTCCATTGCAAAAGTGTACAATAAAGGATGTGTTAATTGTACACTTTTATCATATAATATTGTACACTCTTATGCTACCAAACTGTACACTCTTGTCGATAGAAAACTGAATGTTAATTTTCTTGTTAACAACGTTAATGAAAATCAGCTTTTTTATATAGTTACTTCCCTGTTAAAATCTCCACGCCAATATCCTGCTGCTTTTTGTTCCTTGCTGCATCCGGATCGTTTTGTATTCAGCTACATCTTCTAATTTTAGTCGGGTATATAGTTTGTCCAGATTCTTCTCTTTAGAAACTAAACTGGTGAACCAGCCACAGTTCCTCTGATATTTCCGGCTTTCGATAATCATATCCAAAAGAAAGCGGAGTTCTCCACCTTTGCACCAAAGTTCATTTGCATTGCCGCCAAAATTTAGTTGGGCTTTGGATACTTTTTTTCCTTTCAAACTGCTAAGCTTGCGTAGTGTTCCTTCTTCCGCTTCTTCTTTAGAACTGTGAAACGGGGGATTACATATGGTCACATCGAAATATTCATCCGGTTGTATTATTCCTTTGAAAATACTCCGGTTGTCCTTTTGTAATCGTAATTCTATCTTATGGACTAATACCGGATTGCAGGTAACAATCTTCCTGGCATTCTCTATTGAGACAGGATCAATATCCGAACCGACAAATGTCCATCCATATTCAGTACAACCAATGATCGGATAAATACAATTGGCACCTACACCAATATCCAGACATCTGTATTTGGGTACTTCCTCTAATGGATTTCCGGAGTTAAGTAAATCGGCAATGTAATGGATATAGTCTGCTCTGCCGGGAATGGGAGGGCATAAATATCCTTTTGGAATATCCCAGTACCGGATTCCGTAATAACTTATTAGTAATGCTTTATTAAGAGCCTTTACTGCCTGCGGATTGAAAAAGTTGATACTTAATGTTCCGTATGGATTGGGTGAAACAAACTTCTTGAGCGGTGGATAATTTTCTGTCAGTTTCGAAAAATCATACTGCCCGTTGTGCCTGTTTCTTTTATGTAATTCGTTTCTTTCTGTCATGGCGGCAAAGATACGGAGAATCTGTTTTATTATTATGGAATAATTTATTAAATTGGCGAAGTAGGATGATGTTATGTTATTATGAATTGCGTATTTTTGCATATACCAATAAATAGAATAAATATGGAAACGAAATATCTTACTCTAACAAAGGAAAACATAGAGACTGAGCATATTTGTTGTGCCTTCTCTGATAAGAAATGTAAAGAAAGTTATGAGTTGAAAAAAGAGTGGTTGAAAAGAGAGTTTGATAATGGATTTGTTTTCAGACGCCTTGATGAGCGTGCTAAAGTGTTTATAGAATATGTGCCTGCCGAAAAAGCATGGATACCTGTTGATGCTCCCGGTTATTTAATGATAAACTGTTTCTGGGTGTCAGGACAATACAAGGGAAAAGGGTATGGTAAGGCTTTGCTGCAATCGGCCATTGACGATGTAAAAGAACAGGGAAAACATGGTCTGGTTACCGTAGCCGGTACATCTAAATTTCATTTTATGAGTGATACAAAATGGCTCTTGAAACAAGGGTTTGAGACTGTAGATAAACTTCCTTACGGATTTAGTCTTTTAGTCCTGAAGATAAATCCGGATGCATTGAACCCTTCGTTTAAAGTGTGTGTGCCAACCGGAGAATGTGAGGATAAAGATGGGGTAGTCGTTTATTATACCAATCGTTGTCCGTTTGCGGAATATCATGTTCGTAATTCCTTGGTAAACGTAGCTGAAAGTAAGGGAATCCCATTGAAAATAGTGAAGTTACAAACTCTGGAACAAGCACAGACAGCTCCTACACCGGCCACAATATTTTCTCTTTTTTATAATGGGAAGTTTGTCACGACCGATCTGAGTGCGTGTATTGATAAGCGGTTTGATAAAGTAATAAAGATAGAGACACAACCTGGATGATTGTGTCTCTTTATTTGCGATGGACAAATTCCTTCTCAGAAGTTTCTTAAAACTTCCATCATACTTGGGCGTCGTTTATAGGTAACTCTGAATTCTTCAACAATCTCCTGTACCAGTGCTTTACCACCTTTCAGTTTTATCGTTTCTTTCAGAATTCGGGCAATGTATTCATAATGGTTTCTGCCTACATTCTCTTCTGCATATTTGCAAATACTTTTATGGAGAAGTTGCAGAATTTCACCGGAGTAGATTTCTGTCAGATGGTGGGCATAATGGAGCAATGCCTCTATTGATCTGTGGGATGTGTCGGACAACAAATTTAGCAGACTTTCATAATCTTCTTCTTCTGCGTAGATATCTGCTTCATTACATTGTCCCCCCAAATAATATTTGATGAATTTCGTTTGCTTCATCATTGCATTTAAAAATGTTTTCCATTTTTCTTTTGCCACGTACTTTTTCAGTTTGCGATAATAGGCAAGATCACCGTTTTCTAATATAAACAGCTCTTTACATGCATCTATAAGGTCTGGAATATTTTCTGTCTGCTCGTAAATCGACAGTTTATATTCCAGCCATTCTTTTATCGTTCCCAACTCTCCTTTCTTTTGCGCTATTTGTATTCCCTCATTCAGTGTTTTTATCGTTTCATCATATTGTTGGTTTTCAATGTAGCGTTCTACTTCCTGTTTCCTGATTTCCGGTAGGTAGAGATAAAACTTTATGGTGGCTTGTGCCTCTTCTTCACGATGCAGTGCACGTAAAATATCGACTTTACGTTCAATTAGTTTATAAAGTTCCCAACTGTCTTTTCTTTCTTCAATTAATTGATTCACATATGATAAAGCCTCCTCTTTCGTTTGTGTCTCTAATGTTATCAGTTCCAGTAATTGTTCTATATCATAAATGTCATACTCCCTGTAAGCTGATAATTTTTCTATTAGTCTGACTTCCTTCAGAATTTCTTTTTTTAATGTAGCGGATGCATCAGAGTGTTTGATTATATTCATTAGTATTTTTCCTGAACTGTCACAGAAATTAATAATAGCCATTCCGTCATGATACAGTAATTCTTGTTCTATATAGTTTTCACCAATAGATTGTAAAATTTGCAAAGCAATTGAAGCAGCATCCGCAAAATTATGTCGTTCACATAGTAATTCTGCTTTTTTCAGATAACCGTCCAGGTAACAGGACACTTTGTTCCAATCAGTCTCTGGTCCGTGATATCTTCCGTATCTATTTTCGGTTTCTCTATAAGGTATGTTGAAACATTGTTGTATTTCTGTCCGGTAATCCAGACTTGTTTTATTCGTTGTGTTCCGTGCAGGGAGAAATTTTTCTATTAACGCCTGTTTGCATTCAGGATGTCCGGAAGCATATTCCAATATGAAGTTAGATAATTGCTTCGGTGAAATGAAAGATAATATGTCTTTTACGTTAGTGTCTTTCGATATTTTCTTTTGTTTCTCCATGATCTTTACTTCTTTAGCAGACAGGAAACGTTTTTCTTTGGATTTGTTTTCACGAATTGCTAATATTACGGCTACTACATGCTTGCAAATATCACCATCATACGGACAATCACAATCCCAATATACAATTTCTTTGCCTTCTATAGAAACCTCTACTTCATAATCCTTCGTTCCTTCTACTTGCGCAATCCATTCACCCGGTTCTGTTTCTTCCAGTTCGGTAACTGTACCACTTTCAAAGTATTCCTCTCCTCGCATCCATATATGTGGAGGTACAAAGTTCTCAAAATTGGATAGTGTCATCATAATAATTCTAATTTTAAGTTGAGAGCGTATCGCTCTGTTATTTGATTGAATCTATAAGATTTCTTTGATAACCTCTGTTATTGAATCATATTCTTTGAAGAAAAGTTTATAATCAATATTGGAGTATCGGATAGGAACGAACTGCTTCACTCCTGTTAAATAGGATGGAGAGGTCAGTTTCATGTAAACTCTAAAATCTGTAGGACTTACATTTTCTTTTGTTTTGATACCTGGGATGTCATTGCGATGTCTTATAGATGCGTATTCAATCCGATACATGTCTCTAATTTTTCCCTCGATTATTGGGACAAAATAATCATATTTCTGAAAATTCAAATGTTCATAAACACCTCCCATCTTGATCTTTCCAAAATAATAATGTATTTCTGTATTTCGTTCTTTAAAATCTTTGAAATAGGAGTGTCCCTTAGAAATGGGTACTAATAAAATACTTCCGGGTTTACTAAAAGTTAACATCATCTCTTTATGAGAAAAAGTCTGTTCTAGAATCTGATAGGTTGGACATTCCCAAATTAATTTTTTGAGAAACTTTCTTAGTAGTTCTTTACTCTCATTATCTTGTGGGCGTAAAGGAAATGCACCTATATTTACTTTTTCAATGGATTTATAAAAATTCATTTTTTCAACAGCACTATCTTCTCCATTTCCAGGGAAAAGAATATATCCTCCAATGACTTCTTTTTTTAGTTGATTTGTAGTTGTATCCTTATAAAAAATAGCGTCTCTATAGCGATGTAATTGATTGATAGCATCGTCTGGTGGAGTGTCCACATTATTTTTAGTGTTTTCTATTCTGTATTTGGCATCAAATAGGTAAGTTAATTTTATACCTTGTTTTATATCACGTCTAGTAAGTTGCAGTATAATATCTGGTTGCTGAGATACAGTATACGATGCAGTATGTGGAATGATAGTTACTTGTTGATCTTGATTCTCAATATTGTTTTTGGGATTATAGCAAATTTCGGCTAATTCAATATTATGCTTGGAAAATATTACCTTTGATAATTCTCCCTTTCCTAGTTGAGTGATGAATTTCTTTTCTGGCTTTTTTGAATAATTGGTTTCTACCTCATTTCCAAGTAATTCTTTGACTATATTTTTAAGTTCAATGAAACACCATATCTCATATAGTTTGGCTATATCTTTTAGTTCTAGACTGTTTGCTCCCTCTTTTAAATCATATCCACAACTAAGCAATATCCAATCATGATAAACTTCAGAATAACCAGTAGCTTGCTTTAAAACTAATGACTCTTGTGTAAATCCATGAAATTCACCTACTGTTCTAAATAAAGGATGATGAGCCAATCTCTTTAGTTCATGTTCTTGATCATTCAGACTAGCAATATATTTTTCTGATAATTGCTTGTATCCCTTAATAATTCTATTTTTTAAATCAGAGAATTTTTCTAAGATGACGTTTACGCAATATTTCAGAAAACGGTTTTCTACTGTATTTATACTAATTGAAGGTACTTCGGTACGATATAGATGGGTTCGATTTTGGCGATGCTCTGCCAATTGCATTTCATGTTGTGGACTTAGATGTTTTAATTGATCAGCTCTTAAATAAAGTTCTCGTTGTACAAGTTGATTCCTTGGCTTATCAATGATACTTTTTACTGCCTGTATGAAGTTATGTTGAATATCTTTAAATAGATTCCACCAAATAATATCTGGAGTTTCTCCTGTATTATCAACTCCGAAAGTATGATATGTTTTCTTTAAAAAGTCGATAGATAGCATTCGATATTCTTTTTCAATATCGTTTATAATCTTCTTTAGATCTTTATGATAGTTTAGTTTAATGGAAAGAACATCATAACAGAGTTGTGAATGTTTTATCTTCCCATTCTTTAGTTTATAATCTATATTGATTTCTGCTTTACCGATATCATTGCCATAGTTTAGGTGTCCAAAAAGTACTCGATTATTCTGATTAAACATAAAGTTGTCCTGAATACTTTTTAAGGGAGTATTAATCCAAGCATCTTCAACTTCTTTCTTTTTAAAACTTATCCAAAATTGATAATCAGTATTTTCAAAAAAGATAGAACGGTATTTTTTCTCTTGCTTCAACTGCTCTCCATTAATTTGCAAAGAGGCATTATTATCCCATTTATATATAGAGTAAAGTGCCTCATCATTTTGTCCTACTCGCATGCAAGTCTGTGCTTTCTTATATGTTTTATTATAAGAAGGACAATAAACCATTAGTTCATAGTCGGGATGATCTAATCTAAGCAGTTCTTCCATTTTGTATTTAGAGATTAACTCCAGAAATCGCAATAATAAGCCATTTCTAGCTTGTTTTTCATTCTCTTTATCTTTTTCAAGGAGATAGAATCTTCTGGTTTGATTCCTCCTTTTTCAATTTGTTTTTGTATGATATCGTATAAATCATCAAGTATTGTACCTATCTTGTTCTTATCTCCTTCGATACGACTTAGTATTTTCATACAAGTAATTTCATCAAGTGCACGAGCGATACACTGTTCCTGTGTGTTTGTTCCTTGATAAGGTAGGTTAGCCAATATATAGAGCAGAAATTCATTGCGTGTGCGATAAGCTATTTGGAATGGACTTTCTTCTAATTTCTTATTTATTTGTTTGAGATATTCGATGATCGAATCGCATACTTCTATATTATTTTCATATACATCATATCCTTCAACAGCTTCGGGTAAAAATGCTTTTGCAGGGATAGGAATTATAGCATCCTTTGTTTTACTGAGACCACTTTTTAAATCTACATTATTCATTTCAATAGTCATGGCACGATCTAGCACTTTGCGGCTAAAGCTATAAGTCGTTTCATCCATATTAACAGTTCCCATCACAATCAAGTTTTGAGGAATCGAAATACCCTGTTCTTTAAATTGTTTTTTCAGTTTCTCTATTTTAGTAGCTACAGCAGAATCGTTCCATCCTTCGTTAGTCCAGAAGTTATGAAATAGTTCCTTCAATATTTGATCTGATACATTTGTTTTCTGGTCAGTTTTATCCCAAGTGATCAAAGGGGGAATTAAAGTGTCTGTTACTATTTTGTTATCTCTTAATTTTCTACTTTCTATCACACTTAAGTACTCAGCAAAATATTGTTCTACAGGGGCAAGATTCATTTCATCTAGACAGAGAAAAAAGGGAGTTTCCTCATAGAACCAAGCTTTTGCTATAAATCTCAAAAAATCGGTTACTATATATTCAGGATGACCAGATACGCGTGTCACATATCCTAATAGTTCGCAGGAATCATGCCAGTTAGGACGTACTGATATAATTTCATAATTAAATGGTTTTTGTGTCTTCTCGGGATTTTCGTTACTAGTTGCATAGGCCAATTGTCTAATGATGCGAGATTTGCCTGTACCTGAGATTCCAGCAAGTAGAACAAAAGGCTTCGATTTGATAGCGGTGATATATTGCCGTAAGTGAGTTGGAATAGAATGATAGTCTATGTGGGTCTGAAGATTAATCTTTTGCATTTTAGTATTAGGTGTTTCTGTCTGTATAATCATTTGTTTTTTATAGAATTGTATGATTCCCAATAAGTCTTCATTAATAATTGTTGGATCTAAATCATTAATATTATAACTCTTGAATATATAGGAACTTCCATAACGTTTAGGTTTAATTCCTTTTTTCTGGAAAAAGTCAGAAATAGTTTCAGGTGGTGTATCGAAACTCCAATTAATTTCTGGTGGAATAGTTTCACTTAAACCATACGCTAAAATAAGTATATCATATTCTTTATAATAAAGATATACAGGGTAAATTCCATGGCTAGTTGTTTGTCCATCATATAAAAATGAAATCCATGGTATCCGGGCAATATTCCCTTTTCCAAAACTGATTGCAATAGACAAATCTTCTATCTCATTTCTGTAACCTTGAGTCTTTAAGTTATTGGTCTTAGACTGTTCTATAAACTTGATTAGGGTGTCATAGAAATTAAAGTCATTTTTTTTAGAAACAATAGTAAACCCTAATGCTCTTAACCTATTGAAACAAATAGTTTTGTTTCCACCTTCAAAATCTTTTCTGCTGATTTGTGTTCCAGTAGAATATTTATATGCATATTCCATTATAAGTTTTGGTGGATATCTTTTATTATCATATAGGACGTCGTACGTAGATGAATTTGCATTTTTAGGAATGCCATTTTTATCAATATCTGATATAGCATGTATTACTGCTTCTTTGGTGACTTTGTCGAAATCCATAGCTCTTTTATTGTTGACCTTAATTTACGTAATAATCTTAGTAATAACAGACATACTTTTGGAGAACTAACTCTTATTCATTATTGTACTGTGTGTTATTTTCTTATTTTATACAATGGCTTGTTTTACTAAACTCATTATATATTCCAGATTCACATCACTCTCTATTTTTATCATATAGTCTCCATTTCCCCAGTGCCCTACAGTAGATACATCATGCGCCAATGATTTACTATCATCAAGTTTGCCTTTGCTCATGTTGATAAATATTTTCAAACTATTCTTTTGTACTTCTATATCACAAAAATTACTATTGTTCTTTTTAAAAGCAACATAAAGTTTCTGTGGTTTTACCTCAATATCTGTTGAGAGATTAAGGATTGCGTTTTTATATTTCTCATATAGTTCTACAATGTGGTCCGATTTTCCTTGTAGATGTTCTGTTTCAGTGTACGCTTTTATTTCATTAGAGATCTGTTGATACTTTGGGCTTCTTTGTAAAATTGGCATGATACTCTCTGTAGCATTTGTTTTGTGGATGGGATTGATAAAAATGAGTTCACCTTCATATCGTTTTATCTCCCAAAGTTCGATAGCCAAGTCTTTGAAGTTTACAGCCTCTTTTTGATTTTCAGTAAAGCTTGGCGTAACAAATGCTACGCGCGATTGCGACCAATCCACATCCGTTCTTTTTAGACTCCTTTGTTTATTCTCGTTATATTCTAGTATAAAATCAGCTTTATTGGCGAGCATTAAACTTAAATAAGTAAGCCCTTGGTCAAAAACACTACTATTTCGTTCTCGCTTGTACTCAATGATGACAAACCCCTTACTCTGCGGATCAAATCCCAACGTATCAATACGTTTATTCTTGATCGTAAATTCCGATTTTACTAATTCAAGTCCCATGATGGCAGATAGATTATTTTCAAATAATCGCTGTATTTCACGCTCCAATTTGAAAGGTTTTTCTTTTAGATTGGATAACTGTGTAGAGGTGTTTTTATATAAAGGCATAGCTTTATCCTATTTTCTGAAATTATATATTAGAGATTAGTTTTCTTAAAATTACAAATATAGGTATAAGATTTTATTGATAAAAGGATGTGAGAGTTTTTTTCTGATTAATCGTGAGAAGAGAGTTGAAAATACGATATTATGAATTTTTTCTGTTATGAAACATTTTATTCGTTTTCTTTTGCTTGTCCGTTTTTATATTAAAGATAGATATAGCATTATTGAGAGAAGAGGACTTTCACGGAAAGCATATAAAAAAACGGTACCCCGATTCACATCGCAGCACCGTCACAACACAAACACAAAATAAAACACGACAAAACTACTATGCAATCTTACCTGTCTATGCCGGG